>JANNCG010000262.1:0-3844 GCA_031386385.1 Myxococcales bacterium | reverse complement strand
CAATTTCTCTTCAAGATCGTGCATCTCGCTCTTGAATTCGTCGCGCTCGCCAAGCTCCTTCTGGATCGCCTGCATCTGCTCGTTTAAGTAATACTCTTTTTGGGTTCGCTCCATCGAGCGCTTCACCCGAGAGCGGATCTTCTTCTCGACCTGCAAGATCTCAATCTCCGATTGCATCACCTCATGGAGACGTTCGAGTCTTGCGACAGGGTCCGCCAGCTCTAAAAGGGCCTGGCGATCTGCTAGTTTGATGCTGCTTAGGTGCACAACAACCGTGTCAGCGAGGGTGCCTGGCTGATCGATTGTCTGCACCGTCATGAGCATCTCGGGCGGGACTCGCTTGTTCAGCTTCACGTACATTTCAAACGTGGATTGAACAGAGCGCATCAGCGCGTCGAGCTCTACGGACACGCGAGGAGACTCAATGATCGACTCAACTTCGACCATGAGCAAATTGTCGCTGTCGTGAAACTTTCGAATGCGCGCGCGTCGGAGTCCTTCGACCAGGATTTTTACGGTGCCATCAGGAAGGCGGTGGTGGCGATGAATCGTCCCAATTGTTCCGACTTCGTATACATCTTCTTGTGTTGGTTCGGTCTGCCGGGCCTTCTTTTGCGCAGTAAGAAAAAGCTCTCGGTCTTTAAGAATGGCCGTATCAATGGCCGCAATGCTTCGCTCTCGGCCCACAAAGAGAGGGACAACCATGTGCGGAAAAACAATGATGTCCCGCAGCGGAAGCAGCGGCAGAATCTTCGTTTTTGAACTGTTGTTTTCTTTTATAGCCGTCATACGAGCAGTGGGTGAGATTAGCTGGTTTCTCTTAGAATGCTTGCCGCATTCTAGAGTTTAAAATAAGTCGTGGCGTGCTCGCAGTTTTCCGGAGGCGCGCGGGCCTGCTTTGGCCAATGCACATCTGTCGCTCCCCTCCCTCGATGGTTAACGATCGATCGACGTCCGTTGCATAGCGCAACACGTCCGCGTTGTTTGTTGGTTGTGCGTGCCAACAAATACTTAAACACCGCCGAACTCTGCGCATCCGTGGCACATAGACTGTGCTCAAAGCGAGGCTCTTCCAGACAGTCGGGATCGAACAGGTCGCACTCTTCAAACGATTCGTACACAACCGACAGCTCATAATCTGAGTCGTCGTCCGTGTCGGTATCCATGGGAGTGTCGCCGTCCTCACCAAACGATGGCAAAGCGACCTTCTGCGTGATGGTCGAAGGTTCACTCTTGGTGTTCCAGTCGAACGCCACAGAGGGAAACGGACTCATCACGGCATCGTCAGACCAGTCGAGATGATACAGAGACAAAGCGGGTATCCGGCCCATACAACACCCCGCAGACCAAGCGCGAATTTGTTACAGCGTCACATCCCCGGTCGCCAACGCGCCAGCTCCATCATTGGCCGATGCAAGTGCTCTTGGCAGTCGGGGCCAATCGAGTTGGTCTCTTCGTAGTGATCTCCAGTCGCCCGCTCCACATAGGGGCTGCGAGGGCTTAACACGTAGTTCCAGTCAGCGACGATGTAGCCCAAGAAGTCTTGCGAAAGTCCGCTCACAAACGCGTAACGGACGCCCGGATTAGCGAGCATTAAATCTCGTAAATACGGCGGAGGTGGAGCCCTCGCGAAGTCCGGCGGATTCTCAACTTCACTCACGCGGGGCAGTCCAAAACTCCAACGCATGTCCATCGCGCCGACCCAGAGCTCCGGGTGCAACTCGCCTGGGGCAGTGATCGTCGCGACAGGTCCCACTTGCAGGTACGACACCCGCGATTCCGCCCACGGAATGTTGGTCAAGCTCGGCGGATACCGTCGGTTAAAATACGCGAGCTCACGATCGACCACCATAAACTGAAAGCCCAACCAATAGACCCGGTTCAAGATCCGCGCGTAGATCTTTGCGGTGCGATACGAAACTGCCGTCGCTCCGCGGATCAAGCCGCTGTCCATCCCCAGCTGAGCTGTCTGTAGGGCCCTCAATCCGAGAACTGCAACCGTGCGTCCTGCGGCCTCAGCTTTTGGAAAACCACCCGCGCGAATGGGCATTCCCATCCGGTCTAACGGCGAAGCATCCCCGGGACCTACCTGCCCACCCAGCGCGCCGTTGATAAAAACGGTCGTCCCTCCAATGCCCGCGACCGCGGCTTGCACGTCACCCTCTTCGATCACGCGTCGCAGCTCATGGACGTAGTCTGCACTCAATAAGTTATTGCGAGCGCCAGTGTACTCTGGATGCGAGGCCCAGTTGACCCAGGTCGCAATCGTCTGCGACGGCGCACTTTCTCGCACAAATTGCACCAAAGTTAGCGTTGGATCAAGAATCACCGGATCCCGCGTATCCGAGACGTACGCACGTGGGTCCATCATTGCGTCCACAGTGAGCCCCTGTGCGGGACGCATCAGCGCTCGAGACGTTGGCAGCTGCGCCATCGTCACCGCAGTCCGGATGGCCCTAGCCGCTCGCTCAACGAGCAGGGATTGATACGTTGGATCAACACCCGCCTCCGTTGGACTGCGACCCCAGAGACCCACTGTATCGACGCCCTCGTGAAGATGTGTAGAGCTCACAATCACGTGATCAATGTCGAGTCCGACCAACATTGGATGACGACGAATGCGCTCCATGTCGTCACGAAATAGCCCCACGATATCGAGCGCTACCTGCGCCACAATCACATCGTTGTACCTAAAGGCGATCGCGCGCGCTTCAAGATCGTCGTGTTGGCCCAGCGCAGGTCTGCCTGAAGAAAACCCCGCTATCCACGTTCCATCGAAGGCGTTGTTGCCGTTGGTGTCGACAAAATCTTCGCCCAGTTGGTACAGGTTGTCGCGATTCACGTCCGTCCACTGGGTCTCGATGATGGTGGGGTTAATCAGCTCGCGCCCAACACCGACGTAGAGGTTTCCATCGCCAACGTTGGCGCAATGTGGGCTCCCGGGGCAAAAATCATCAGGCCCTTGGTATGGAATCGGCGGAGGCACATCCCGAACCACCGTCGGAACATCGTCCGGCACATCTTCAACCGTTGGCACATCCGCCACGACAGCATCTCCCGTGGACTGCACATCCGCCACGGCGTCCCCTGCAGCATCTTGAATCGAGGGTGACGGCGAGCAATGCGCAGCGCACAGTGATAACAGCGCGCCGAGGACAAAGAGAGATCGCATTGCGAAAGTGTCTCGCAAGTTCGCCCTGATGAAAACCCCCCACGACCGCGTCTATGCGCTCTTGGCCTGGTCCTTGTGATAAACGATCAACGGTTGCTCGTGCTTGAGAATGACTTCTTCGTTCACGATCACCTCTTTGATGCCGGTCTTGCTGGGGACCTCGTACATGATGTCCAGCATTGCGCCCTCAAGGATCGCACGCAGTCCACGCGCGCCGCTTTGACGCGTGAGGCTCTCGCGAGCCACCGCCGCCAACGTTGGCTTGCTGAAGCTCAACTTCACGCCATCCATGTCAAACAAGCGCTGGTACTGCTTCACAAGTGAGTTTTTTGGCTTCGTGAGAACGTCCACAAGTGCTTCTTCGCTCAGCTCGTGCAGGGTCGCGATCACGGGAATACGACCGATAAACTCAGGAATCATCCCAAACTTCAGCAAATCCTCGGGCTGAACCTGCGCGAACAGCTCGCCAAGTTTCTTGTCGCCCTTGCTCGCGATTTCGGCGCCAAATCCCATCGATCGCTGGCTGACTCGGCGCTCGATGATCTGATCGAGACCGACGAACGCACCACCGCAGATGAACAAAATGTTGGTGGTATCGACCTGCAAAAAATCCTGCTGTGGGTGCTTACGCCCGCCCTTGGGGGGAACGTTAGCAACAGTACCTTCCAAAAT
>JANNCG010000699.1:0-2046 GCA_031386385.1 Myxococcales bacterium | reverse complement strand
CATTGGTGGAATCACCGCGCTCGCCACACGTTGCAATCGTGGCGGCATCCCTGGTGGGTTTAAATTTTGCTCAATCACCACCCGCGACGACAGCGTGCGGTGAGGGTTCGACAACACCACTGCGTACTGCTGCGACGCGGCGCTCTCCCCTGCACCGAGCTGCGCGTTGTCCAAATCCACGGCATAATATTCACACCCAACGTTGGTCCCTAACACGGTCGGTGAGGTGCACAACCGACGACACATTCCCGCGACACAAGCGCTCCCATTGGCGCTGTCACACATCTCTGCGAGCTCCCAACCCGAGGCATCCGGTTTGCACCGCTCAACGTTAAGCTCATCGGGTGAACAACGCACACTGCCTGGATTGCAAGCCACACACCCCAAAGGGGCAACACAGTTGAGCTCGTCATCGGCGCAGTCGCGATTTTCTGGGCGTCCAAACTCACCTCCCGCCATCGCAACGCATCGCTGAAACACTGTCCCCACACATCGAACGCTTCCAGGCAAACACGCTGGCCACGCTAACGGATCGACAACCGTTGGCCGATCGCCAGCTTGTCCATCCATCAAAAAAGTGACACGAGGTCCGCAAGACAACATCCCCGCAGCAGCGCTGCTGAGCAACAACAACCCCTGGAGAAGCAGCGGAGGTTTTTGGAAGGGCTTGCAAAACACAGCCGTAGATTGGCATTTGAAAGGCACTTTGTGCTAGCCGCTTCAAGAACAATGACTTCACCTCGGTATGCTGCCCTTGGGACGCTCTCGCTTTTTGTGGCGATCTGCGGACTTGCGGCACCACCTGCGGCGGGGCAAGCGTTGCTTAGTACTGCCACTCAATCAGGGGCTCCGGCTGTTCTGTTGGGCACTGGCGTGCGCTCCATGCGGATTATGCGATCGGGCGAAGTGCTTCGCTCGCGGCCAGACGCAAACTCGCCCCGAAGAGGGACGGCCCAGCTGCACGCGCTGCTTCCTGCATACGAAGCGGCACTGGGTCCTGGATGTGCGGCGCGATGGGTGCGAGTGGGGGTCCACGCTTGGGTGTGCCAAGGCAACGCAGATCCATCTCCCCTTGCGCCGAGCGCGGTACAGCTTCCTGTCGTACCCGAAGGACAATGGTTGCCGTATCAGTATTTGTTCGCAGGTTTTGCAGGTGTTCAGACATATCGAACCCAAGAAGACGCCCTGCACGAAGACTGGGCAGAGCAGCTTGAGCGCTCGATGGGTGTGGCCATCACTCAGGTCACAAGATTTGGTGGCAAACGCTGGGCACTCACCGCCGCAGGGCGCTGGATTGATCACGCGGATTTGATTCAAGCCCATCCGTCTGAGTGGCAGGGCGCGTTGATTGACAGCAGTATCACCTCTGCGGACCGCGTTGGATTTGCAAAACGTAGAAGCTATCTGTGGCCGAGCGCAGAGATGGCCATCCGAGGCGGCCGGATTGCGCCACGCGAGAGCGTTCAAGCACGCGAGCTTTTGGTGGCACTCGAAGTCGCCAACGTACGCGGACACACCGCATGGCGAACCCCTCGGGGATGGATCGACGCGCGACAGGTTCACTACACCATCGCCATCGATCCACCTGCAAATTTGCGCGCCAATGAGCGATGGCTCGATGTCGACACATCCTCCCAGGCCGTCGTCGCCTACGAAGGAACACGCCCCGTCTACAGCACCATCATGGCAAGCGGTCGTCGCGGATTTGAGACCCGTCGAGGAGAGTTTCGTGCGTGGGTGAAGCTCGCGACCACGGACATGTCCAACGCTGATGACCCCGAGCTGGACACCTCCACCCGAGTGTACTCAGTCGAGCGAGTACCGTGGGTGATCTTCTTTCACGGGGACCAAGCGCTGCACGGAGTGTACTGGCACGACCGCTTTGGGACCGCTCGCTCGCATGGCTGCGTCAACTTGGCACCGCGAGACGCACGTTGGATTTTTGAGTGGGCACCGCCAGCGCTACCCGTGGGATGGGAAGCCGTTTTTCCGACTGAAGAAGAGCCAGGGCTTCGCGTTCGCGTGCGTTGAGATACACTCAACGGC
>JANNCG010000212.1:0-6754 GCA_031386385.1 Myxococcales bacterium | reverse complement strand
CAGCTCAGTCAGCAGCTCACCCACGATCCCTGCGACGATGTAACAGTAAGCACGCAGGTCGTTGAGATCGCTCAGCCGCAGGTTGCCGCGAGCATCGGTCCGACGCACTACGTTGGCCATCCCCTCAGTGGTGCGGATAGCGTGCTTGATGACAATCGCTCGCGCGCGAGGCTCAAGTGCATCGAGCGCCTCAATCACCTCAGGCGTTTGCGAGAGCAGCTCCATGTAGCCGTCGTGATCGATTGGGCGAGCCTTGATCCAGTGATTTGTCAGCTCTGCCGTCCGCACGACATCGCGCGAATTCAGGACCTCAACAAAATCGCAGAGCGCATCAAGACGTTGAGATTTCGGCCAGGCCGCTGCGTCCTCAAATGTGTCCGCGATGCGAAACAACAGATACGCCAGCGTCACCTCATGTCGACACGGCTGCGGGAGCAACGGAATCGCGAGGGCAAAAGTTCGACTTGTCTTCACCAACAACACATCAAGATCAGCCATTGAATTCTCACTCGCTCAAGCTGGTTGCGCGTCGATAAACTAGACCGCTGATTGAGCACTGTTGTTGTCCTCCTCGCGCGCAGACCGGTCAAGATTCTACTGCAGAAATCATCGGCTATTTTCATCTGTCAGTGACACTCGCTAATGACAATTGTTCGATGACTAACACTCGTTAATTGAATAGTTCACAGGACTCTTTTCGTTTGTCATCGCGTGGGTGTAATCAACTCTCATCATCATGGCAGGCGTGCAACACAGAGACTCTTTTGTTCATCCCGATGTCATCATCGTGGGCGGAGGATTCGTCGGACTTACCACCGCCGTAGCGCTAGCAAAAAACAGCACGCGCTCGGTGCTCGTGCTTGAGGCTCGATCATCAACGGACCCGCGATTTCGCGGTGAACTCATTCATGCGCATGGCGTGAGATCGTTGAAGGCGCTTGGCCTCGATCACGTACTCGAGGCCGCTGGTGCCGCACGTGCCGATGGCTTTGCGGTGATCACGGGGCAGTGCGACGAGGTGATTCAGCTGAGCTATCCGGACGGCTATGGACTCGCGATTGACCACCACGAGATGGTCCATGCGCTGCGAAAAGAAGCCGCGTCTCTACATCATGTGCAGATTATGACCGGCGTGCGCATTGTTGATTTTGTTCGCAAAGATTCAGCCATTTGTGGCGTGTTGACGGACGATGGCCGAGAGTTTCTAGCGCCTCTGACAGTGGTGGCAGACGGGCGGCACTCGCGGCTTCGTCCGCTCACGGGGCTCAGCGAGGTCGCGAAGTTGCTTTCGTTTACCGCGGCGGTGAAGGTGAAAAACACGGAGCTCCCGAGAGCAAACTATGGGACGGTGATGGTCGGAGCGCCGGGGCCGATTCTGGCGTACCAAATCAAGGCGAACGAGATTCGGATGTGCTTGGACGTTCCGAGTGGTCGCGCAAAGTGCTCCCGAACGGCGCTGCTGACGATGCTCAAAAACGAGTACGCGCCCTTTGTTCCGCAGCCGCTCCGAGCAGCCATGATCGCGGCGATTGACAATGGAGAGGTAGAACTCTGCGCGAACCAGGCGATCACCACCGAACGGTGTGTGGTCGAAGGCGCCGTCTTAGTCGGCGATGCGGCTGGCTGCTCACATCCGTTGAGCGCGACTGGAATGACCATTGGCCTAGTCGACGCGCTGAGCCTTCGAGATGCGCTCAACGATCTTTCGCCTAAAAAATCTTTGCAAAAAGTTCTGCTGCAACATGAGGTGCGACGGTACCGCTATAGCCGCGCGAGAGAAGTGTTGGCGCAGGCTCTGTACGAGGTGTTCATGGGTGCTACCCCAGGCGCTGCCCTCCTCCGCGATGGAATGTTTCGCTACTGGCGCACAAACGCCCGCGGCCGCAACGCTTCAATGGCTCTTCTGGCAGGCGAAGACTCGCGAATTACCTCGTTTGCGCGCGAGTATGTCACCGTCATGTTCGACGCCATGGCCGCAATCGAGAGCGCCTGCGAGCAAGTTCCGTCGAGTACGCGCGCCCAAACACGAAGGATGCTGCGCGGATCGGCGTGGAAAACTGCACGCGAACCTCTTGCACGTTCGATTCAAACTGGCTGGACTGAGCTTCGTCGCGGGTTGAGTTTCAGACCACGCACAACAATTCTGGCCCACACTCCTTCCCCAACAACCACCCCGAACAACGCAGCGGCGAACGAATCTATACTACCTCGGCATACAGAACCGACCGGTTCTGGGCGCTCATCGTCGAACAGAACTTGACCAAACCCTCCGAATCCGAGAGGCTTTTTCTAATGAGCGGTAGCTCCGACGATGGCAACGACTGGCAGGCGCGAACGCATGTCATACGTTATAATCCAGCAGCGAATAAGCGACCAGATGGTGGCAACGACTGCTTAGTAATCATTTACTCACGCGACGTGAACCAACTCGGCAAGCGCTTTGTGCTCGATGCGAACGGTGCCGAGTGCACTGTGGGGCGCGGCGCAGATCGCACCATCGTTCTCGATTCAGAGACTTGCTCTCGAAAGCATGCGCGATTTGACCGCAAGGGCGAGGTGTGGTGGATCGCCGACGATGGCAGCACCAATGGCACCTACGTCAATGACGAACCGGTGAAGGACGGCGCCCTTCGACGGGGTGACTTGATCAAGATCGGCGATACGATCTTCAAGTACCTCGCGGGTAGCGACGTCGAGGCAGAGTTTATCCAGACGATTGGCGAGCTGATGGTCACAGACGGGCTAACCCGCGCCCACAACCGCCGCTATCTTACCGAGCACCTTGAGACCGAGCTTCAGCGCTCGCGACGCTATCGTCGTCCGCTGTCCATCGTCATGTACGACATGGATAAATTCAAGGGAATCAACGATAATTATGGTCACCTTGCAGGTGATCATGTGCTCAAAGAGAGCGCTGCGCTGGTCAAGCGGATGATCAACGAGGGTGTCGTCTTTGCCCGGTACGGCGGCGAAGAGTTTACGCTCTTGCTGCCAGAGACTGAGCTTGGTCCGACCGTGAAATTAGCGGAGAGCATCCGTCGCGCAATCGCTGATCACGCGTTTGTGTTCGATAAGGTGCGCCTTCCAGTGAGCATCTCAATGGGCGCGGCGCAAGCCACGGATCTGACACTCACGGCTGAAGAGTTTATCAAGGTCGCGGACGAGAAGCTGTTTGAAGCCAAGCGAACTGGCCGCAACAAGCTCGTATACTAGCACAAACCGAGAGCCCTCCCTGGCACCGGTTCTTTCGTCTCGGTGGGAGACGGATTCTCTCAGCTCATCCAGCTGGCGTCAGAGTACACGGCCCACTTTTCGGTGATCTTTTTCGGCCTGCTCCAGAACCGAAATCCATCCCAACCGGTGATATCTCCGTGCCCAAATTTGCTGGCATTAAACCCGCCAAACGAGAATGGCTCGCGGGGCACCGGCACACCAACATTCACGCCCACCATCCCTGCTTCAAGCTTCTCGATCGCATAGCGCGCGACTGCACCACGAGTCGTAAAGATCGCTGCGCCGTTGGCGTAGAAGCTCTTGTTTTGCATCGCGATCGCCGCATCCAGCGTGGGCTGGTGCACGATCGACAGCACGGGGCCAAAGATCTCTTCGCAGCCCGCTGGCATGTCGATGGTGACGTTGTCGAGGACCGTCGGTCCGATCCAGTGACCGGGGTTCTCTGCGACCCGCGCGTTGCGACCGTCCAATAGAACTTTCGCACCAAGCTTCTCTGCCTGCGCAATGTGGTTGTTGATCCGCTCCATCGCGGCGGCAGAGATGATCGAGCCCATGTCTTTGCCGAGCTCAATCTTTTTGGCATGAACCACCATCGCGTCGATGATGTGCTGCACATCTCCGACAGCCACCATGAGTGAGCTCGCCATGCAACGCTGCCCCGCGCAGCCAAAACTGCTCGCGATCACGTTGCTGCTGGTGAGCTCGGGGTCCGCGTCGGGGACGACAATCACGTGGTTTTTTGCGCTCCCCAAGCACAGCATGCGTTTGCCCAAAGTCGCTCCGCGACCGTAGAGAATCTTCGCCACCTTTGAGCTGCCCACAAACCCGACCGCTTGAATCTCAGGGTGATCGACGATCGCTTCGACCGCATCACGTCCGCCGTTCACGACGTTGAAGAGTCCATCGGCGAGACCTGCCTCACGAAACAGCTCTGCGAGCTTCATGGCACCATAGGGGACCACTTCACTCGGCTTCAAGACGAACGCATTGCCAGCCATCAACGCGTTGGGCACCATCCACAACGGAACCATCACCGGAAAGTTAAACGGAACCACGCCACCCACCACGCCCAGCGCTTCATACACCACGCGGCAGTTCACGCCACGGGAGACATCAAGTTGTCCTCCCTCTGCCATCATGTCCAGCGACGCGGCGTACTCAACACACTCAATGCCCTTCTCGACATCGCCTTTGCCCTCTGCGTAGGTCTTGCCATTCTCGTGTGAAACAAGCCAGGACAGCTCGTCAACATCGCGCTCCATCAGCTGCTTCAGGCGAATCATGATCTGCGCCCGCTCGCGCATAGGTGTGTTTTTCCACTGGGGAAGCACCTTCTTCGCAGCTTCAACCGCAGCACTCACATCCGGCATCCCCGAGAGCGTCACCTTGCCCATCGCCTGACCATGGCGTGGATTCTCCACCGCGAGCCACTGTCCGGTAGAGCCGTCTACCCACTGTCCCCCGATCCAGTTTCGAACAGGGATGTACTCTTGAAAACCAAAGTTTTTCGCAGAAAATTCAGGCAATTTTGTGGCAGCCAGCGTCACTGTTCTACTTTGTCACACGCATTCGTTTCAGCACGAGCGTGAGAGTGATGTGTGCAAGTTAGCATTATTTCGCTTTGCTCGGGGGCAGCACAAACATCGTTGTGACGTACACAACGGCCGCGATCCCGAAGCCCATAAACCAGGCGGCATCATACAGTTTGTCCACCAAAATGACTGGCAGTTGTGCACCCTTTGCCCGCGCAAGTGCCCGCAAAAATCCAGGGATTGACGGGATTACGCCCAACACCATCGCAAGGACCGCGCGCAAGTTCACCCCTTTGGTGTACCGGTATTCACCGTTGGCGTCGTACAACGCCTCGACGTTGAGGGTCATTCGGCGGACGACAAAATAGTCACAGATCAGAATGGAGCCGATGGGCCCCAGCAACGCCGAGTAGCCCACCAACCAGGTAAACGTGTAGCTCGCTGAAGACTCAAGCAGGCGCCAAGGCATCATCAAGATCCCGATCACTGCAGTGATCATCCCGCCGGTTCGATAGCTAATGCGGCTCGGCGCGAGGTTGGCAAAGTCATTGGCTGGGCCAACAACGTTGGCAGCGATGTTGGTGCTAAGCGTCGCGATCGCCAGCGCAAACGTGCTGATGGCCACCACGAGCGGAGATCCAAAGCGAGCGATGATGTCGGTGGGGTTCCAGATCGCGCGACCGAACACAATCACTGTTGCACCTGTGACGGCGACGCCAATAAACGCAAGCAAGACCATCGTACCTGGCAAGCCGATGGCCTGCCCGAGCACTTGATCGCGCTGCGATTTTGCATACCGAGTGAAGTCTGGGATGTTGATCGCGAGCGTGGCCCAAAATCCCACCATGGCCGTCAAGTTGGGCCAAAACAGCCGCCAAAAATTCGTCGGGTGGCGGGGTTGTGTGGCGGCCAGCATCGCGCCAAGCCCAGAGGTCCGGGTCATCGCCCAACCCAGAAGGGCCAGGCACGCGGCAATCAAAAAGGGCGCCGCCCAGGTCTCTAAAAACTTGATGCTCTCGGTCCCGCGAATGACAAAGTACACGTTGACGAGCCAGAAGATACCAAACCCGACAAAGTGCCCAGGGACAGTGTGATCCGGGATCGTCCCGCCACTGACGGCGGCGTAGAGGGTGTACAGCGCCGAGCCGCCGAGCCACGTTTGGATTCCGAACCAACCACAAGCCACGATGGCCCGCGCGATCGCGGCAACATTTGCACCCCAAACGCCAAAGCTCGCGCGCGCAAATACCGGAAAAGGAATGCCGTATTTCGCACCAGCGTGAGCGTTGAGCAAAATCGGGATGAGCACAATCGCGTTGCCCAAAAATACAAGCAAACATGCCTGCCACCAGTTCAGCCCCTGGTCAATCATCCCTCCAGCGATCGTATAGCTTGGAACACATACAACCATCCCAACCCAGAGCGCCGCAAAGTGCACCCATGTCCACGTCTTTTTATCAGCGCTGACGGGCGCCAAATCGTGATTGTGCAACCGTGGATCGTGTTTTTCTGCAGGTGCTGCGTTGGTTCGATAGTCAGACATCTGCGGCGGAGAATCGCATGACCTGGCGCCAACGGATTTTACAAAATGCGCTCAACCCTGAGTTTCACCAACGATCGTCTCCCTCCGACAACCCGGTCAGCGTCAATTGCTACGGGTGCGCGTGACCTTGCGGAGTGCGCTTGAGATAGCGCCCTGCCCCACGCTCAACACGCAGGTCGCCGTCCTTGTACTGTACACGTCCCGCGACCACGGTGTGCGATACACGGCCCTTGGTCTCAAACCCCTCAAAGATACTGCGGTCAACGTTGTGGTGGTGCGTTTTTGCAGAGATTGTCTGCGTTCCGGTGGGATCGTAGACGACGATATCTGCGTCAGCGCCCACAACGATTGCGCCCTTGCGTGGATATAGGCCAAAGATTTTTGCAGGTTGTGTGCAACACACATCCACAAACTGTTGAGCCGTGATCTTGCCCGCCGCGACGCC
>JANNCG010000206.1:0-3665 GCA_031386385.1 Myxococcales bacterium | reverse complement strand
ATCGGCCATGCCCATCGGCAGCCCAGGAGTTGGATCAGCGCCGCGATGTAACACGCGAGCAGGGGCGAGGTTAAGTGGGGACTGATCGACCACACCGAGGATAGACAGGTTGCCGCCAACGGGGTTTCCGTCGCGGTTGAGCATCACGTCTTGGATGAGCGCGATGGAGTTGCCGTCGGGAGACCACTCAGGCATCGTTGCGCCCGCAGCAGGAAGCCCCGTGGCCGGAACGCTCATCCCCGTTGCTGGATCGAGCGCTGTGAGGCCCGAGGACCACGAAGCTCCGCAGGTGATCAAACGTGTACCGTTGGGGTTAAACGTCGAGCAGTTTGCATTGGGCGCGCTCGCGACTGAAGGCGCCGGGCTGCCAGTCAAATCAGCGGTCAAATCGAAGAAGGTGTTTCTGAACCCGTCCATTGACATGCGCGATGTGGTCGCGCCAGCGAGCAGTCGACCGTTGCGTGAGACGGTGTGACAGGCCACACACCGTTGACCGTTGGCCCGGTCTGGCGGCATGGGCATAAAGTTTTCGGCCACCGCCGTACGCGCGTTGATGCGCTGCATGCGGCCGGCTTCGAGGTCCCAATAATAGACCGACCCATAGATGCTCCCGCGAGCGAGCGAGAAGGTGATCCCCAAGCCTGGGATCACGCGGTTGGCCATAGTATCGAGCCGGTCGATCACCACAGAGATAGGTGATCCTGGGTCTGCTTCGGCGATCTGACGCCAGGCGACCGAGTCAATCCCGGTCGCAAAGTTAAAGGTCATCCCGCTGTGAACGACGTAGATGGTGATGGCGAAGTTGGGGCGTGCGACGGTGACACGATATAGGTCATTGGCGTTGCCGCGCTCCCACTGAATCACCGGAGCCGCGACGTTTTCGGGCATCAAGGCGTTGTTGAGGGGATACAAGATTCTCGCAGCATTTGCAGGGTCGTTCATGCGCATCGCGTCGGTGAAGCGTGAGGCAGCGTCTGCGGGGACGCCCATCCCCAAGAACACGCGGTTGCTTCGGATGGTGAGGTTTGTGGTCGCGCGAAGCGTCCCGCCACGGTTGTCCGGCGCTTCTGCGCGAACCTGAATCACACCCGAGCCAACACCGTTTGCCGTGAAGACTCCTGCGGAGGTAATGGTGCCAGCGCGATCTGAATCCAGCGTGAAAAACGCGGTATCAATCGGAAGACGACGTCCATCACGGAGGACGGAGATGCCACGAAAGGTGACCATTGCAGGGACGCCATCCATCACGGCGAGGGACGTGTTGCCTGGGTCAATGTCGAGCGCGACGCGGTCCGTGGGTCGGCCTTCGCCCGTTGGAACATCCACACCCGGAGGAGCATCTATCGGTGGGCGAGGGCCCATATCGGCGATGACATCGCCGGCACGAATATCCAGCGAAACATCAACGCAATTGCCGATCGCGCAAGGATCATCAGTGCCGCAGGCAGCCAGAGCTACAGTTAAAAGAACAGGAATTGAACGAACGCGCGAGAGAGACATGTGACCTTCACTCCGTCAGTGTGTGTTGAGGGATTGCGACAAAGAAAAAATTTGTAAAATGTATTTCGGTAAGTTTGCGATCCACAGTGGGCCGCCAACTTCGTGTATAGTGACTCAGGGTTTTCAAGGATCCAAGCATGTTCGTACCGGAGAATTTTTAAAATGCGTCGATGTTCAACCAGTAGTTGCCAGATGTGGCTTTCAGTCTTCGCTGTAGGTGTAGCCAGCGTGGTGGGCGTGGGCTGCAGTGGTGAAGGTGGCGTTGATACAGACGCGGGCGGAGATGTCGTGACAGATCGCGGAGTGCTGCAAGGTGATGCGACACCGACGGTAGATGTTCCGAACGTGATTGACGTCGCCCCGACGCGATGCATGGGGGCGGCGGAGTGTGACGATGGGTTTGCTTGCACCGACGATTCGTGTGGGGCGGACGGGCTTTGTGCGCACGCACCGGTGAACATGCGCTGCGATGACACACGATTTTGCAACGGGACAGAGACGTGCAATCCCTTTCGGGGATGTGTCCCAGGGACCGCGCCGTCGTGTGACGATATGATGGCGACGACGGGCGATCGCTGCGACGAAGCAACAAACGCGTGTCGCAACGATCCCGTCGATGGCGACGGCGACGGTGATCCTCCCGTGGCGGCTGGCGGTCGTGACTGCGACGACAATGACCCCACCGTGTCTTCGCTGCAGCGCGAAGTATGCAATATGCGCGATGATAACTGCAACATGATGGTGGATGAGGGTGCGCTGAATGCTTGTGGAAGCTGCGATCCGAACTGTCGGATGCAAAACACCGGCGGGATGGGCGGGATGCCCTTCAGCGATCCGGGTCGCAACGGGGTAGAAGTGGACCCCATGGCGGGCGGGCTCGTCGTGCGGGCGAACGCACGGATGGATGATTACTTGTGGATCCCCAACACGGGCGAGAGCACCGTGGCGAAGTGGGACGCGGTCATGGGCGTAGAACTCGCGCGGTATCGGGTGGGGTTGCCGGCGGGTGAGTGCGTCAACCGATGCTGCTACGACAACGGGTGCAACATGATTTCGCGCACGGTGGTGGACGGGATAGGCGACGCATATGTCGCATCGCGTGCGTTTGGTATCCAAGGATCCGTCTCGAAGATCGCCGCAGACCGGCGTGATTGCGTGGATCGAAATCGCAACGGAATCATCGACACGAGCACCGGCCGCGCCAACGTGCTTCCGTACGGACAGGACGAGTGTGTGCTCTGGACCGCCAACGTTGGACCGGTGAATGCAGTCTTGCGCTCAATCGCGATTGACCGTGGCGACGCCATGAATCCTGCGGGCTTTCCATGGGTAGGTGGATGTGCAAATACGGGCCAACTTGCTGGCGGAGCGGGTTTGTGGAAGCTCAACCCAGTCACTGGCGCAACGCTTGTGAGCCTCCCAGCGTTTGGAGCGTGTGCGTACGGAGCGGTCGTGACGGCGGACGGCTCACTCTGGGAACACACCCTTTCGAATGGGATTACGCCAGTGAATACGATGACGAACGCGATCGGAGCGTACCGAGCGACTGGCACGGGCGTGGCAGGTGCTGCGGGCGGAAGCTACGGCATTTCAGCGGACGCGCGAGGCCGTGTATGGGTGAGTCGGCCGGGAAGTTTTCCTGCCGGCTATGACCCGGCAATGAACACGTGGACCCGATTGCCCGTCGCCGGCAACAGCAACGGGATCACGGTCGACGGCAACAACCGGATGTGGGTCGCCAACGGGACTCAGTTGATTTCGTGGAACCCTGACATGTTTGTGCCCAATGGCGTTATGCCAATGGCCGCAGTCACAACGTACAACACGACCTCGATCGTTGGCGGTGTCAGCGCGATCGGAGCCGATCGGCGTGGCAATATCTGGACGACAACCTCCGCGGGAACCGGCGGCACAACCCCGTTGTCGCGATATAACCCACTCACAATGGTCACGACGAACTATCCAAACGCCCTGAACGCTGTTTACACGTACACGGACTTCACTGGATCCGTTCGCCGCACTGTGATTGGGATCGGCACGTACACACAGGTCTATGACACAGGTTGCGACAACCCGACGCTTGCCGAGTTTAGTTGGGATGCTGTGACACCAGCTGGAACGTCGCTTGTGTTCTCTGTACAGACGGCAGCTACAGCGGTTGCGTT
>JANNCG010000184.1:0-2466 GCA_031386385.1 Myxococcales bacterium | reverse complement strand
CCACCGGAACCTCCCCACGCGCTCCCGCGACGCTGGCCTCGTTCAGAGCGAGACGCATAAATTCTTCGTCTTGCGGCTGCTCTCGCTGCGATTCGGGCAGCAAATCATCTGGCGGATGTTGCGCCATAGAGCCCCGTCACTCACCCGCTCGTTTGATGTTGTACACCCCCCGAGCCTCGGCGATGGTCTCAGTCGGGGTGCTTGGATGATACGCGCGCATGGAGGTCACGCCCACACGGTTGCCCGTGCGAATCACGGTGGCTTCTGCGAGCAACATCTCAGAGCGACCGGGGCGAAGATAGTCCACCCGCATGTCGATGGTTGAGACCCGATCGTTGAGCTGAACGGTGGTCCACACCGCGGCACCACCGGCGGTGTCTAGGAGCGTTGCGAGCAGACCGCCATGAAGTGCCGGAGGGGTACGCATAGAGTCGCCGATAAATTCAGGGCGAAACGGGAGAGACAAGATCGCTCGGCCCTCGGCGATGAGGTCTACCTCGATGCCCAAAAACGCGTTGAAGGGGACAAACTCGCGCATAAATCGGCGCACCAGGGCGGCGAGGTCATCGGTAATCTCCATCGTGTGCTCGTGAGTGAGCGATGGTATACAGCCTGTTGGCACTAAGCGGTGAATCTTCTTCGTTTCGTTGCGCTCGTAGGAGTGCTTGTCTTTGTCCATGAGCTTGGACACTTTCTCGCCGCGCGGTTAATGGGCGTGAAGGTGCTGCAGTTTTCGCTGGGATTTGGCCCGCGGATCTTCGGTTTTCGGCTAGGTGGGACCGAGTATCGGGTTGGGATGCTACCCCTGGGCGGGTTTGTCAAAATGCTCGGCGAGGATCAGGACGACCCGATCGCAGAGGTGGACAAGTCCAAGGCGTTTGCGCTGCAGCCCGTCGGCAAGAGAGCGCTGATTGTGTTGGCGGGACCGTTGTGTTCGCTGCTGTTTCCCGTCCTGCTCTATTTTATTTTGTTCTTGGGTCAGTCCACGCTCACCCCACCCATTATCGGCACGGTGGTCCCTGGCCTCCCCGCGGACGGCCAGCTGTTGCCCAACGATCGGGTGCTCAGCATCAACGGAAAAGAGATCTACTCGTTTCAGCAGGTGCGCGAGATCATCGCAGAATCGCCTGGTATTGCGCTGAGATTTCGTGTTCACCGGGGCGACTCTGATCTCACGGTGTCCATCACTCCGCAGTCCATTAAGCTCGAGCAACCCCTTGAGGTGATCGAGTACGGGGGGCGCGTGGGGATCACCGCGAGCTTCGCGCTTCCGGTCATCGCGGTACGTCACGGGCGCTCTCCTGCGGCGATCGCGGGCTTGCAGACCTTCGACCTTGTGACTTCGTACGCCGGCCGCCCGGTGCATCGGTGGCTAGAGCTTGAGCGCTTGCTGTCCCTGTCGCGCGGGGCCACCGTGTCGGTGAGCTATCTTCGGCCCGTCCCGGTCAACGCTGCGCTCAATGGGTTGTGTGATCTGGATGTGCTCGACCCCGGGCTCGCGATGATCACCACTGAATCTGGCGAAGGCGACCTGCTCTCTCGCACAGGTATCGAGCCGCCCGATCTGTACGTCGCCGACGTCCCCGTAGACAGCCCCGAGTACGCCATGGGACTGCGCCGAGGCGACAAGTTTTTGGGCGTTGATGGCGTGACTCCCTCTTCGTGGGAGGCCGTCCGCGAGGCGTTGTTTGAAAACCCCACGCGCCAGCACCACCTGACGTTTCGCCACGATGGGCGCGAGGTCGAGGGAGCGTTTGTGCTGGACCGAGAAGAGATTTTCGATGAGTTTGGTCAGCGATTTCGCAGACCCGCGTTTAGGAGCAGCCACTGGGTTCCGTCCGTGTCCGAGGCGCCTATTGAGAACCCGCACCCGCTGCGTTGGGCGGTCCGCAACGCCGTCGCTGAGACCTCACGCGCGCTCAGCTTTCTGTCGCTCTCGATTGTTCGCGTGATTCAGGGGCGCCTTCCCGCAAGCTCTGTCGGTGGACCGTTGGCCATCTACGATGTCACCCGCTCGACCGCGAGTGACGGGTCTGCGGGCTTCTTGCGTTTGATGGCGTTGATCTCGATCAACCTCGGCCTGCTAAACCTTCTGCCCATCCCGACGCTCGACGGAGGTCACCTGCTCTTTTACAGCTACGAGGTGGTTCGTCGCAAAGCGTTGTCGCTACGTGCGCGAAGGTTGGCCTCGCTCGCGGGCTTGGTGATGTTGTTGTTGTTGATGGCACTTGCGCTAAAAAACGATATTCAGCGCAAGCTATCACACAACACAAACTTTACGGAGATGCGGTAGCGGGGGTAGCTGCAAGGCCGGGATAGTCTGCATCGATACCAAGGAGAACCGTTGTCGTCGATGAAGAGGTTAGTTTCGGTCTACTTCAATGTGCACTGCCGTGCTGCTCAGCGATTCAACGAGCACGTCTTGTTCGACGCGCTGTTCGATGGCCATCAGAGAGACTCCAAAAC
>JANNCG010000155.1:0-1911 GCA_031386385.1 Myxococcales bacterium | reverse complement strand
CTTTTGGATGGCGATCCATCGGAATCTGGTTCAGAAACTTTGTAAATCCCTCGCGAAGACGCCCTTTTTCGCTGCTAGTTGTTCCCCCACCTTCCATGTAGATTGTCATCGGCGGGCCTTTGCGGTTCACCATCGTGTGCCTCCAAGTTTGCCGCTCATCCACAAGCTGCTGAGCGAGCCGCCAAACTGTGCAAGCCACTCGTGCAGGTTGGGATCGTCGAGACGTCGCACGACCGATGCTCCATCAACCATGTCCACCACGAGGACGTCTTCAGGGTGTTTGCTGCACGCATCCACAAGAAGTGTCGAGTGCGTGGTGATCACGAGCTGCGTTCTTGCGGAGGCGTCCTTCAACAACCGCGCGAGTGATTGAATCGCATCGGGATGAAGCCCCAACTCTGGCTCTTCAATCACAATCAATGGTGGTGGTGCGGGGTCCAAAAGGACGCAGAGCAACCAGAGATAACGAAGCGTTCCGTCCGAGAGTCTCACTGCGGGAATCACGCGTTGGCCCTCTTCGATCATCAGCTGAAATTGCCCCAGACCAATCTGGACATCGACGTCCGTTGCGTCGGCGAGCACGTTGCGCAATTCTTGGCGAAGCAACCGTTTGCTTTCGGGATTGTTGCGCAGCCGATTCACAACGAGCCCGAGGTTTGACGCGTCTGTCGCTAACTCGCGGTGATCGAGAGTCAGTTGCTGTGCCGATCGCGCGGGATGATTCTTGCCAAATGTCCAGTCGCGATAAAACCGAATCGCTTGATATTTCACAAACAGATCGTGAATCTCTGGATACAGATCGCTGTCGTTTCGTTGCGCGACGATCGAAAGCGAGGGGTCGATTTCGGTCGCCACGAGAGTCCGCTGATTGCGATCTTGCGTATAGAGCGTCGGGCGACCGCTTTGGTAGCGAAAGTAAAAATACGGTGCGGCAGCGGCGGCTCGCGTCTGTTGCGCGTCCTCAATGCTCTCATCAACCACCTCGAAGCGGCTGTCGACCGGCTGAAGAGTCAAACGATGACAGATCGTGGACGCACCTTGCACCCGCGGTTGCACAAGCGCTTCGAGTGTCCCAGTGTCACTCAATTTGCCACTGGCAAGCGATCGGTGCATCCAAGTCGCCATTCCGCCCCCTTGACGGATGGGCAGTTCGAGCTTGGTCGCCGATGCAGCGAGCAGCGCGATGCCCTCAAGGATATTTGTCTTGCCCGAGCCATTGGGTCCAATCAAAATATTAAGCGGCTTGAGCGCAATCGGGGCGCTGTCGTCCGCAAATGACAGCAGCCCTCGAAGTTGAATTTGTTGAAGCAACATGGGTGAACCGGTGGGGTAGCGTGTTCGTTGTGAGTTCGCCACGAGCGAACGTTGCTCACTCGTACACCAAACCAATCGAGAGTAGCGAAATTTTGCATGCCAAGCAGATAAGTACCAGCATCTCAACGCGCATTCTTTCAGCGCAGTCGATCTGCACCGTGAAGAAAAATCGCTGGCGAATGATTGCGTAAGGTCAGCGCTCGGTGTTCTTGTTTGTGCGAAGTTGACCATGACGCATGTGTCTCAGCCGCAACAGATTCTCCGCACGAATGCGCGCCCAAGACGCTGCGTGCGCTGTCGCGAACCTATTGAAATTGACTCGTTTTGTGTGAAGCTGCGCGATCCCGATTCGATGAGCAACGATCCATCAGCCGCCAAGGCTGGCTCAATGCTGCATCTTGGTTGTGCCCTTGATCGCGACGTTCTTGAGTTTGCGAAGGCCGTCAATGAACGAGGGTTGCTTGGTTATGCATCGCCATACAAAACGCTGATGGATCTTCGCGATCGCGCGCTGGTGCGACGAGGTCGTGCGAGACCGCAGTTCGTCTCAACGTATGCTTCATCGGCACCGCTGTTTGTCGTGCAACCAGCGCTTGG
>JANNCG010000147.1:0-3718 GCA_031386385.1 Myxococcales bacterium | reverse complement strand
AGCGTGCAGCTCGGACTGCAGGCGCTCGGCGAATCTGCCCGAAGAGGTGCCCCCTGGGTCAGGCGATGGGCTGGGCTTCGAGGGCAATAGGGGCAGAAGTTGGCTCATGGGTCGCCCAGTCCATAGCCCACATCATTCAAGCGTTTGAGCGCCAAGATGCTCTCTTTAAACACCCCGCCACCGCGCTGCCTGTCCGTTGCGCTCTCGCTGAAGTGCGGCAGTGACGAGACAATCTCGACGTCATTGGCTGCAAAAAACTCAGGCAAATCGTCATGCCCCGGCTCAAACATCACCGTGAGGTTATGTCGCACAATCACGTGGATCCCAAGCTCGCGTGCGGCGACCACGATAGAGCGAAAGCGCTCGTGAAGCTCCGGAGCCCCGCCGGTGATGTCCAGCGTCGTGAAGCGCTGCTCACCGAGGACTCGCACAACGGCGTCGACGGTGGCGTCAGACATCATCTCGGTTCGGTTGGGGCCCGCGTCCACGTGGCAGTGCTTGCAGGCTTGGTTGCAGCGCTTGCCCACGTTGATTTGCAGGGTCTGCACCGAGTGAGCGTGCAGCTCGGACTGCAGGCGCTCGGCGAATCTGCCCGAAGAGGTGCCCCCTGGGTCAGGCGATGGGCTGGGCTTCGAGGGCAATAGGGGCAGAAGTTGGCTCATGGGTCGTTTATTAGGCGCTCTAAGGGGGAGTGGCAGAAGTTTAGTACGTTCGAGGGTTTGCCACCGTTACCGAAATGCCTCCGCGGAGCCGAATTTCGACGACTTCGGCCTTGATCCGAGCGGTCGAGGTCTGTCCCCAACTGGGCGCATCAACGCCGCCATCAACACGCCATTCAATTGCTGCTTTCGTCCACCCACCAGGAGGGTGACTTGGTACGCTCGGGCCGTTGTGACAGCAAATCTAGAACCTGGTTCGCACGACCTCATCGTGCGTGGTGTGCGTGTTCGATATACAGAAATGGGCGAAAAAACAGCGCCGCTTCTTGTCTTGATTCACGGCTATCTCGTGGGCGGTCGCTGCTGGAGCTATATCGCTCCAAAGCTATCAGAGCATTTTCGCGTGGTTATGCCGGACTTGCCCGGCTTTGGTGAGAGCGAAAAAGCCGTGGATTATCCCTACACCCGCGAGGCCTACGCCGAGACGATCTTGGATTTGCTCGCCGGACTTGACGCGCCTCGGGCACACATTTGTGGGCACTCGATGGGTGGGGCGATCGCGCTCACGCTCGCGGCGGACCACGCGGATCGGGTCAACAAGCTCGCGGTGATCAACTCGGTGTCCTATCCGTTTAAGCCGCCCTTCGCGGGACGCCTCGCGGCGATGCCGTGGATCGGCGAGTTTATGATCAAGCGGTTGTATAAAAAAGCCGTCCTTCGCGACTACTTCACCAAGAGCGTGTACGCGCCGGGGTTTAAGATGGACGAGGAGATGTTCTCGTATTTTTACCAGTGTTTTGACAGGCCAGAGGCGAGAGAGAGCGCGTTTAGGGCTTTTCCTGCTGCGACGGATTTGTCCTCACTGACGCCCAAGGTGACGCGGGTGAAGGCGCCCACTTTGATCTTGTGGGGAGAGCTTGACCCCATGTTTCCGGTGTCGTTTGCGCAGCGGCTCGCGCGGGATATTTTAGGCTCGGAGCTGCACACGCTTCCGGGATGTGGACACGCGCCGCCCGAAGAGCAGCCCGAGAAGACCGCAGCGCTGTTGTTGGAGCATTTTAAGTCATGACCCTTGCTGCTGGGCCTACTGCGAAGGCTGCGAAGGATGCTAACGCGCCAACGGAGGCCATTTTGTCAGAGCGCGCGCGGGCGCTGAAAAGATTTCTGCGCAACCGAGCTGCGATCGTTGGGACGGTGGTGGTGCTGCTTGTGACGATGCTGTCGGTGTTTGCGCCTTTGCTCGCGCCGCACGACCCCAACACGCCGTTTAAGTCCCGAACGCTCACGAGCCGTGGCGTACCCATTGGGCCTGAGAGGGAGTTTCCGTTTGGGGCAGACTCGCTGGGGCGCTGTCAGTTGTCACGACTGCTCTTTGGCGGACGGGTCTCGCTGGCGGTGGCTCTTGCGGCCACGGCGTTGCTCGCGTTGGTGGGCACGTCGGTGGGGGTGGCGAGCGGATATTTTGGAGGTTGGACGGACACGCTCTTGATGCGCGTGGTGGACGTGTTGCTGTCGTTTCCTTTTCTTGTGGTGTGCATGGCGATTAACAAATCCGTTGCGCGTCCGGGGATCTGGGTATTGTTTTTGGTCCTGGGATTTCTCTCGTGGACTGGGCTCGCAAGGCAAGTGCGAGCGCGCACCATGCAGATCCGGTCGCTTGAGTTTGTGGTCGCCGCAAGAGCGCTCGGAGCGTCCCATTTGCGGGTGATCGTGAGGCACGTACTGCCCAATGTGCTCTCGTTGGTGATTGTGTTGTGCACTACCCTGGTGGCCGAGATGATCATTGTTGAGAGTGTGTTGAGCTTTCTTGGTGTGGGTGTGGTCCCGCCGACGAGCTCTTGGGGCTCGATGCTTCAAGAGGGTGACCCGTACATGCGCTCGGTTCCGCGGTTGTTGTTGATTCCGGCGGCGGCGATCACCGTCACAGTGGTTGGATTTAACCTGCTGGGTGAAGGGCTGCGTGATGCGCTTGATCCAAAGAGCTAAGCGTGCGGCTTGGCCCGTCGTGGCCATGCTGGCGGCGCTGACTTCGGCGCAATGCAAAGAGCCCTACAAGGTCCCTCGCTTCTCTGGTGCCGGCCACACAACCCCCCAACGCGGTGGGACGTTTCGCTTCGCGTTTGATGCGGACCTACGTTCGCTCGATCCCGCGCAAGCCTACGATGAGCTGTCCACTGCTGTGGTGCGTCACTTGTATGACGGCCTGCTCGACTACAACGAGCGTGGCGAGATTGTCCCGCAGCTTGCAGAGAGCTTTACGCAATCCACCGACGGACGTACGTACACGTTTATCCTGCGCGAAAACCTGGTGTTTTCAAACGGGATGACCCTTGATGCTCCCGCGGTGCAGCGCTCGCTAGAGCGGATGCTCAACCCGCGCAAAGTGCCCTGTCCTGGGACGAGTTTTTATCACCTGATCGACGGGGTGGACGAGTTTCAAAACGCGACCATCCCGCACATCCGCGGGATCGTGGTGCTTAACCCGCGCACGATTCAGTTTCGGTTAACGCAAGCCGATCAGACCTTTCTCAACGCGATGGCGATGCCGTTTGCATCTCCCATTCCGGTGAGCGTGGTGGATCAAATCGGCAACGATGAGTTTTCGCGCAACCCCATAGGCTCAGGGCCGTTTGTGCTCGAGCGCTGGGAGGCCGGCTCTCGGGTTGTCTTGCGGCGCAACCCTCGGTACTGGGACCCCACACGGCCGTACTTAGATCGCATCGTGCTTGAGTTATCTCTCGCGAGACACCTGCAATTTATGCGGTTTCAGCGCGCGGACATTGACCACGGACACAACTACACGCTCAACACAGCGGACTACTTGATGCTCACTGAGCGCCCAGCGTGGGCGCCGTACTTGTCCCGAGAGCCGGACATCTCGATGTACGGGCTTGCGATCAACTGCGAGTTTCCGCCGTTTAACAATGTGCACTTGCGGCGGGCCATTGCGTACGCGATTGACCGGGACTCGATCGCTCGGTCGCGCAACTATCGCATTGTCCCGTTGGGCGGGCTGTACCCGCCGGGACTCCCTGGCTACGACGCGCACCTGCCGGGCG
>JANNCG010000089.1:0-13774 GCA_031386385.1 Myxococcales bacterium | reverse complement strand
GAAGAAACTCGCGGTTCCACTTCGGGACCTCGGGGATCAGCTCTGCGACATGAATCACCGCGGTGGGATCAACGAGCTCGGCGACGCGACGAAGTGAATAGCCCAGCCCGAGTCCCCCGATGAGCACCGAGGCATGAGTCCGGCTGCGAATGGTCTCACATGCGAGTTCAGCCAGCAAAATCTCTGACGAAGTGGCGGTCGTACTCATCAAGCCGCGCCCATTGAGCTTGAGATAAAACTGCCCGTCGTGCGTATGAAGCGACAGCTTCTGACCGTCGGGTGTTGCCGTCTCGGCCAGGAGGCGAAATGGGAGCTTCAGATGGGCCTCGATGGTTTCATTTTGAAAATGATTTACACGCGGAAGAGCGCGACAGCAAGCCAGTCGGGCAAGAGCCTTCGGGCAAAGAGCAGCAATTTCGTGGATGGTGGACGAGCGAAAGCATGGCGTGCAATAGTCAATGCATTCATGCGAGTGAGCGTTCCAAGAGACACTGGACGAATTCGGATCGTCAGCGCACCAAGCGACGGAGATGTACGATTGGCCATTGAGGCGGACCGAGCGGCACCGGAGCACCGGCAGTGGTTCTGCTTCGACACGATAGGTGAGGCTGAGCAAGAGCGTGTCATCGTCCTTGAAAACGCTGGAGACACCACCTACGCTGACGCGCTCGAAGACTATCGGGTCTGCGCGTCCTATGAGCCCGATAGCTCCGACTGGTTTCGTGTAGAGACAGAGCTTCGCGATGGCGAGCTTCGGATCGTGCATACGCCAGAACACGAAGCGGTACGGTACGCGTATTTTGCTCCGTATTCACGCGCGCGACGCAATCGCATGATGGCCGACGTCCGTGCAAGTGACCAGGTCAACGTGCGACAAATTGGCAAGTCCGTACGGGGGCGAAAGATGGATTTGCTCACGTTTGGCAGCGAAGCCGAGGACGCATTGAAGCTGTGGGTGATCGCCCAGCAGCACCCCGGCGAGACGATGGCAGGCTGGTTTGTTGAAGGTCTTGTGGGGCGACTGCTCAGGGGGTCAAGTGCGGGCGATCTGCTGGTTGATTTGCTGCTCAGTCGCGCACGAGTGTATGTCATCCCGTGTATGAATCCGGACGGCGCAACGCTTGGAAATCACCGAACCAACGCAGCGGGCACAGATTTGAATCGCGCCTGGTGGGAGCCGAGCGAAGAAGAGTCACCGGAGGTTGTTGCGGTCCGCAATGCCCTTCACGAAGAGGGCGTGGATTTTTTCATGGACGTGCACGGCGATGAGCACACGCCGTATGTCTTCATCGCAGGCTCAGAGGGTAACCCCCATTTCGACGAGCGGTTAGAGGGGCTCGAGGAGCTCTTCGACGACGCGTTGTTGGAGGCGAGCACCGAGTTTCAAATCGAAGAGGGATACCCCAAAGATGCGCCCGGCAAGGGCGATCTGCGCTGCGCAGGCAACTACGTTGGCGAGGCATTTAGCTGCCTGTCAGTGACGTTAGAGATTCCGTTTATCGACAACGACAACGCGCCAGACCCCGAGCGCGGGTGGTCGCCCGAGCGGTCCATGGTGCTCGCGAGTGCGACGGTTGAAGCGATGGCCGACGTGCTCGATGAGCTTCGTTAAGCGACGAACCAAGAGAGCGATTTTACGCGATCGATGATTCCTCTGCCCAAAGTTGCGCAAGCATCGCGGTCCGCGCGTTGGTGGGAACTTCTAAATAACTCGCCTCAAGCACTGGGTCACCGATCCCCGAGGCGATCTTCGTGATGCGCGCATGGGCCTTACGGATCGCGTCCAGTGCCTCCACTCGTTGCCCGGTGGCGTGCAGCGCCTCCGCATGCGCGAGCAAGAGAATCTCTTCGTTCTCTTCAAGGTGTTGTCCTTGATCCACAACGAGCATCGCCTCTCGCGACGCCGCAAGCGCCGCATCTGGCTCTCCCATAAGCAAGAGCGCCCGCGCCAGAATCCCCAGGCATGACGCTCTCACCTGCGCAATGTCTGACTCAAGCACCGCTTCTCTCGCAAGAGCTGTTGCGCGCTGAAGATCCCCTCGCGCGAGCGCTAGGAGAGCCAATCCTGAGAGCGCTGAAGCCACCATTCGATAGCTTTTTTGCGCACGAAAATGCTCTATCGAGTCCCGCAGCAAGCCCTCTGCTTCGTCGAGCTTCCCTGCCGCAATCAGCACGAGTCCGAGGTTGCTTCGCCACATGACTCCGGCATGGACAACACGAAACTCGCCAGACAGCGCGATCAGCTCGCGATACTGGCTCTCGGCCTGCTCGATTGCACCGAACATCATCAATATTTGGGCTTGATTACCGCGGTCAATGGCGTTGCGCATGCGATCTCCCGCGCGGGCATACAGCTCCGCCGCGATGCCCATCGAGCGGTACGCATCCCCGAAGCTTCCAGACATCCATGCGGCGAGACTGCGCTCGCCGTGCCACAATGCGTGAGTGTGCAGATTTTGTTCGAGGTCGAGTGCGAGCACTGCGTCATCGAGGACAGCGCGAAGCGATTCGATCGCTGGACCTTTCCAGCCGTTGATCGTCGAGCCGACGAGCATTCGCGTGGCTGCTTCAATGCCATAGCGAGCGAGTCGTCCCCCTGCGCCAAAGCGCACCAAATCGTCGATTCCCGCTAGCGAAACTTCGCGATCTCCGATGATCGCGCCGCCGTACGAACGCGCCGCGAGTGCACGGTACCAGCTATTGCTTGGTGGCTCAGCTACCGCGAGGACCTCCTCGGCCACCCTGATCGCTTCCACCGCTCGGCCACCGTTAGCGAGAGCGCTTGCGGCAACCGCGTTAAGGTCCGCACGCAACGCTTCGCTGATTGAGCCTGAGTCCCGGCCACGCGCCACAAGCGCAAGAGCCCCCTCGACATCAAAGTGCGCCAGCGCTGCGTCCGCTGCGGTCGCGAAATGTCGCGCGGCGGTCTCTGAGGACCCCGCGAGGGCGTACTGTTCGCCGACCATCGCGTCGTCAAAATTCGGCCTCCCGACGAGCCAATCCGCCACGGCCAAATGTGCATGGGGACGATCTTCTTCTGCCCAGCTCGCGTACGCTGCCTCGCGTGTAAGCGCGTGACGAAAACGCAATTCAACCGGCATATTCACAGGCAAAATTAACCCTGCCCCGCCCGTCATGCGCGGCCCCGTGGCAGCTGAACTACCACTGAAGATCTCCGCTTGAGTGAGTTCTGCGACAAGCTCTTGGACCTCGGCGTTGGGCTTACCAACCAGCGGCGCGAGCGCATCCGCCGGAAACGAAGTGCCAAAAATAGACGCTATGCGAGCCACCTGTCGTGCACCCGGAGAGAGACCGTCCATACGTGCTTGAACCGTCGCGAGGATCGAGTCCGGCAACGGGCCAACCTTGCCGTGGACTGAGGCGCGAACGAGCTCTTCGGCAAAAAACGGGTTTCCCCCAGCGGCGGCGATGATCGCGGCGAGGATCGTGGAGTCGGCAGTGTCACCGAGAGCGCTTCGAGCGAGACGCTCAATCGCGCGCGCGGACAGCTCGGTCAACGCGACGGTGGTAGTCATCTCCGCAGGCATCAGAGCACTTAACGCCGGCACCCCTTCGGGCCGAGCGAACAACAAACACAACAAGCTTCTGCCGGGACATCGCTGGGGTATTTCGCGTAGCAGTTCGAGCGACTGCCGATCAAGCCACTGAGCGTCGTCCATCACGACCAGCACCGGAGATGCCTCACTCGCACATGCAAATGCCCTGTGAAAAGCCCGACTCAAACCATCGGCGAGCAACTCGGGTTGCTCCCTCGCCCGCGCGACTTCGGGAGCATCTACCTCCGCGCCGATGAGAGCTGCGAGAAAAGCACTGTCGACACGATCCATCGCAAGACCCTCGCACCAGACGTCCAATTTCTGCCGTCGAGCGCGTGGATCTCCCTCCGCGCCGCAGGCCGCGAGAATCAACCCCGCGCAGCCCTGCAATGCCACTGGAACCGGGGCCGGAACCGCCCTCGTCGACCAGATCACAAACGCCTCTGCGCGCACCCGCAACCGATCCATCACTTCTGCGCGGAGCCTGGATTTTCCCTGACCTGGTGGCGCATGCACGATCACTACACGTGTCGCGGCTTCAGCAACGCACTCATCCGCGATCGCTTGGATACTCCCAAGCTCTCGCTCTCTGCCCACAAACGGTGTGGGCCGACCGAGGAGCAAGCCCGTCGGTCGCGCCCGCTCTAAACCAAGCACGAAGGTACGCTCTCGTCCGACCAAAGGGCTCACATCGACCCAAGCGCCCACGAGCGCCGCGGTCGTGTCGTCAAGCAGCACCTCGCTCTGCGCTTCAGGCTCACCGACCATCTGCGCAGCCCGCGCGAGAGCGCCACCGATCGGAACCCGCTCACCCGTCGCCGCGAGCCCCGTGGCCACCACGATGGGGCTCAGCGGGCTCACCACTCCACGCGCGGCGCGAGCACATCGCGAGGCAGAAAGCACGCGTTCTGATGCGCTCGCGGAGCCCTCAATGACCAGCAACCTTGTTCCGTCGGCGAGCGACTCAAGACGCGCGTGGTGCTGCTCGGCGATCAACATCAGCGCTCGCGGACTCTCTGTTACCGCTGCGTGAACGGTCTCTGCGTACCCGTGCGGCGCCGCCAACGACCCGATCAACACAATGCACACCACCCGGCGTTCGCGGGCACTCGCGACCGTCACCGACGCGGGCTCATCACTGCTCACGCCACTTTCGTCAAGCTCAGTCCGCAGGGAGAACACCGCCTCGGATGTGGGTCGCGAGTCAGGATTTTTAGCGAGCATTCTGGCGATGAGGGCGTCCGCACGAGGGGGCACCGCGATGCCCAAAGAGGACAGCGCTGGGGGCGTGTCGAGCAACACCGACGCGAGTGTGGCCATCAAGGTCGGTCCATGAAAAGCTGGCCTGCCCGCGAGGCACTCAAACAAGACGCAGCCGAGCGCAAATGTGTCCACGCTCGGATTGAGGTCAGAAGCCCCTCGCGCCTGCTCTGGAGCCATATACCCTGGCGTTCCGAGCAAGGCGCCAGTCCCCGTCAACGCGGTTAAGCCTGCGGACTCCACGCGCGCGATACCAAAATCAACCAGCGTCGCCCCAGCGATCAGGTGATCTCGAAGGACGATGTTGGCGGGCTTGATGTCGCGATGAATGACCCCGCGAGCATGTGCGTGTGCGAGCGCGGAGGCCAGCCTGATCGCGAGCTCAAGCGTGTCGGCCCAGGACAGGGAACCTCTCGCGAGGTGGGCCGCGAGGTCCTCGCCGTCGATCCATTCCATCACCAAAAACGGCGCGCCTGAGTCGAGATGTCCGTGTGCTATGTAGCGCACGATTGCCTCATGCTCGAGCCGAGCGAGGGTGTCGATTTCGCGAAGGGATCTTGCGTCATCGCCTCGCGGGCTCTCGCCGAACGTCTTCACGACCACCACAGCGCCGCTCTCACGATCAAGTGCGCGGTACACGTTGCCCATCCCACCACCCCCGAGCCGATCCCGAATCACGAAGCGATCATCGATCACCTCTCCACTGCGCAACGAAGGCATGTTCACGACGCCAGATGTACCATCGGTACGTACACCCGCTAAAGTAAACGGCTAACTGGCGAACCCGCAAACACCCCTACTCAGTGTACCGTCCCGCGCCGCGCGCGCTCCCACAGTTGGATAAAGCGCTCAAGCGAGCGCTCGAGTGGCTCTAAATCCATCCCCTGTTCGCGCAAGCGTTGCCAGTGCTGTGGAAGCAAACCGGGGTGCGCAAGTCCCACACGGTCGATCGGTAGCTCGGGTCCCTGATGAGGGGTCCCACTGGGGCTGCTGTGGACGGTCCAGCCGTTCCAATCAGAGGCCCAGCCAACGGACAATCGCGTGCGTTCGTCGTCCGTGAGTGCTTCCCAAGGTCTGCCCAAGATCTCTGTGGCGTTGTCTCGCAACAGCTGGTGCACCTTCTCGACGTGAAAGCGAAACCACCCCATAGACCCCGCCGCGATCCCCTGCGGAACCGCGATCGTCGGCCGCAATGGCTGCAACGAATGCCCATCAATCGGCAATGACAGCATCCCTCCCAACTTGTATAATGTAATAATTTGCGCTGCGGTGAGCCCCCGGTCCGAGTCTTGAATCGCTAGGTACATTCCATGCGAAACAACCGGCGCGATCCCATTTTGTCGGCACACCTCCAACGCGTCATCAAGCGCGAGCGGCGCCAAGTGTGCCAGGTCCACAATGATCCCTGCACGAGCGAGAGCTACGATCGCTTGCCGCCCCGCACGCGTCAACCCGGGACGGGCATGCGAGTTCATGTGTGGACCGTTAAACACCACGTTGATCACGGCGCTCATCGGCCCAATATTCATCGCGGCCTGCCCGAGCTCATCGTGAAGCAAGTGCATCACAGTCACCAGACTCACCCCACGCGAGCGCCAAAACCACGCGTCACGAGCGTCGAGCAAGATCCTTCGGCCGCCCTCAATTTGATGCACGAATACCATTTTTTCGCCGCCACTGAGCAGCGAGCGAGCCTCTGATGGGCTGCGCGCCAACGCGAAATCACTTGGATGATCGCTGATGAATCGCTCGACAAACGCGAACTGATCCAAGATCAACCGATGCGCTTGCCCAGGCCGATCCGCGCGCTCTGCGGCCATCGCCGCCGCCCCCAACATACGCACGCCAGAGCGACGCAAAAACGGAGCGTACATCTGCTGAGCAAACGTGTGGTCCCAAGTTAAGTCCGTCGGCTCATGCTCTTGCAACCCAGGAGTAAAAAACGTCGGCCACGGGATGTGCATCGCCGGATGTGCCTGGAGGTCGATCATTCCGCGCAGAGGGACCGAAGGGTTCTGTGTTCGTAGAGCCGGCCGAATCGCTGCGCGCGCGGACGGCGCACCCAACAGCAGCGGTGCGCCGATCGTCCCCGTCACAGAGACGATCGCGACTAACGTGGTGAGCGCCGCCCATCGATGTCGATTGTATGGCAAGCGCACAAATCAGATCAGCCCAAGGGGCTTGAGCAGCGCCACTGCAACCCAACGCCCTGCAGAACGGGAGTTTGCACTGGGTTGTTTGTGGTGTTGAAGCTAACCGTAATGCGTGCAAATCGACCGGCAGTTACACCGGCGGCGAGCAGCCTCGCGGTGACATCAATCGGTCCCATATCGCGTGGTGCAACCCCGAGCGGAACAGCCGTCGCAGCGCCGAGTCCCGCTTCTGTGGTTGCAGTGCGGAGCGTAAACACAAGCGAGGTGCCCGGAGGCGTGGAAGCGTTGTACGTGAACTCGCCCATTTGCGGCTCTTGGCAGTTGGTGTCGAAGCGCTCGGAGTAGGTTCCGGTGCCGATGACCAAGCGACGAACGGAGCCAGTGAAGTCTGCGTATGTATACGACGTGCGCGCGCTGCCGACGGTGTGGACCATGTTCGTCATCGGATCCAAGACTGCGAGCGGACCCGAGCCGTAGGTCGCCATCCAAATGCGGTTGCGACGGTCAGCGCCAAGCGCGCTCACCGGGTTGACGTTCGCGATCGCTGGATAACGGTGGACCGTAATATCGCCCATCGCGATTTGTCCGCCAGCTCTAAACGACCGCGCGTCCCACTCGTACGCGATGCTGTTGCCTGCGACCCAGACGTGGTTGTTTTGATCGACAGTGATACCAAGCGCCGTCGATCCACGGCCACCTGGATGCGCTTGCACGTTGGCCCATGTCCATTGACGCATGCGAGGATCATAGCCGTACGCGTCGACGTTAGCCCGCGACACCCAGATGCGTCCGTCGCCGTCAGCCGCGATACCATAAGTGCCGCCGTCACCACCAGCGCCCTCACCAGAACGCTGAAGCGTCCCAACTCGGCGCGTGATTGGATCAACTTCTGTGATGCCGTGAGAGAGAGTGTGCCACCAAAGGTGTCCGTCTGGCGTCGCCACCGCGCCATACGCGCATGCAGGGAAGTCTATGTGTCGAATCGTTGCGCCAGTCCGGGGGTTCAACTGATACAGCCCCGCACCACCTTCGATGTCCCCGGTGTTTGCGCAGCTTCCCACCCAAATGTAGCCCTCAGGAAACATCTCGTCGCCCTTGTCGATGGTCACCGAGCGAAGAACGTCGTCGACGTTGCCAACCTGCGCGTTAAAGATCACGCACTCGTCTTGACCGTACGGACGCAAGTCCATGGCGTCCGTGCTGGTGTCAATCATACCGTTCATGTTGCGGTCGATGCAGTCCACGCGCTCTGCTGCCACCTTGTCGATGGAGCCTTGAACACCAAACGCGCGGTTTGCGGCGATTGCATTACCTGCGGAGTCCACAACCACACGGGACAGCGCGTTTTGCGGGCCCAAGTTTGGGATACCGACGCGGTAGCGTGCGACTTCGCGCTCAAGCACGGCGTCAATTTTGGACAGCGTGTTCTCGTTGGTGTTCGGGACCCAGAGGTAATCGGACATGCGTGGGTTTGCGCGAACAACCAAGCCGCCAGAAGGGCCGTCATAATCCACGCCCATTCGGCCTTCGTCGGTGAACATTCGGCCGCCCATGCCAGCGCGCTCGGTGTGGCAATCCGTGTCGCACTCACAAATGCTCAGGTCGGCGCGGTGCAAGCACTGACCGTTGCCGAAGTTGCATTCATCCACTGTGCATCGCATTCCGTCGTCGCACTGCATGTTGTTGGAACAGCGCACTGGATTAGGACGATCAGGACGAACGGACGGAACATCCTCGACGCCAGTCGGGACGTCGTTGTTCACCACCACGCCTGTATCCGACACCACCGTAGGAACGTCTGGCGTCTGCTGCATCCCTGCCTCTGTGCAACTCACAACAAGTGCACAGCAAACACCTAAAAACCTAAATTTTGTTGATCTCACGGCATTCACTTCTTTCAGTTAACGTCATCAATAGTCGCATGAATTCGCCACGATGACGACGGGACTCGGACGAATTTCGCAACGACAACCACGCGCACGATCACCCCGACCATTCGGTCTGTCGGCAGCTTCGAGCCCGCTCTCTCGACGAAAACGAAGGCTATCCCGACGGTTTTGCCTCGGTTACGCCCTTTGCAACGAGTGTGAAGCGCTGGTAGCGTTGCGAACCATGAACAAGATCCAAGCGCTCCGCGCGTCGCTCATCCTCGGCTCCATTTCTCTGGCTGGTTGCCAAGCAAAACTCAGCGGTGAGTTTAGCGTCAACGGGCAGACTTTTCGCCCGACCGCTTGCCACTCGGGACAAGTTTCGTCCTTCACGGGTGTGGATTTGATCAACGAAAATGGCGCGATTGTTCGAGTGGTGCAGACGCCGATGAATGTTCCACAGGTGTTGTACATGCAGAGCGAAGGCGCGCCGGGAGTGTCCGTGGGCGCCTGCGGAATGCTTGTGTTTCGCCGAACAAACACGCAAATCAATAACGTGTACAACGTCGAAGGGTCCGCCTCGCTTCAGTGTGCTGGCGCCATGAACATCACTGGCACCGTTCGATTCGAGAACTGCCACTAAGCTCAGACAACCCGAGCTCACTACAGATTCGGAAGGACCGTGCGCAGATGGGGTGCAAGGCTCTCGCTCAGCGCGAGCACGATCTCCTCTGGTGCGCTGGCCTCAATGTGTGGCAATCGCACCACCGCCACCCCCTTCAACGTCAATGACAGCTCACGTTGCAGAGTCGCTGCCGCGGCGGCTCGGGTCGTGCGCTCATCGTCCAACACGTCCAGCGCACGTACGATGGACGCCGTCACCCCGGAGGCGCCTCGCAGCGATCGCATGTACGCAGGCGTCTCGGTGTCTGCGCGGTTCAACAACAGCACGCCAGGCACCAGGTCTAACTTCGCCAAACGACGAGCGAGATACACGACATCATCCCGCGCCGCTGAGGTCGGGGCAGCGACCAACGCATACACCACACGCTCGCCCAACAGCAGCGTTGAAGCGCGCTGCGTCAACTGCACAAACCGCTCACGAACACGCGCTAACTCAGTAAAAAGACTGGTCGTATCGCGCAACAGCTGCGGCCCAGTGACGCGTGCGAGCACCGCCTCGACACGGCTACTGCCCCACGAGAGGACCCCCGAAGCGCGCGTCGCTTGAGTCTCCGCCGCACCATCAGCGAAGCCCGCCAGCCACTCGACGGTACGGCTCGAGAGCATCGCCGCGAGTCGTCCCGGATAGGTCACAAAATCGATCGCGTGCCGAGAGGGCGCCGTGTCGATGACGATGACGTCAAACTGGCCGCTGTTGGATGCGTGGGCGACCAAGTTCATTGCGACGAGCTCGTGGACCCCCGCCGCAGCGTCGGCGAGGCCCTGAAATAATCGATTCGACAGCAACCGCGCACGTGCCTCTGGTTGCTCTTCAAACAGCTGATCGATAAACGTGTGCATGGACCTGCGGGGGTCCGGCATCAACGCGCTAAGTCGGCCTTCGGTCACCGCGAGCGGGACGGGCGTCACTGCGTCAGAGATGGCCACGCCCATCGCGCCGGCCAATCGTCGCGCTGGGTCAATAGTCACAATAAGGGTTCGCGATCCTGCGCGCGCAAACGCGACCCCGAGCGCGGCGGCAGTGGTTGTCTTGCCGACTCCCCCTCCACCGGCACACACGATCACGCGCGGCTCGCTCATGTGGCCCCCGCTGAGCGCAGCCAACCCGCGACATCCGACGCCTTCGGATCAACGGGTGAGAGTGGAATTCGCCAGAGCAAATCCGCTCGATGATGGATCGCGGCGAGCGCTGCCAGGGCGTTGTTTGTCGCTGCAGCGCGAGCCTCAAGCACCGTGAGCAGCGCGGTGTATGCCGTCGCGTGGGGTCCCGCCGAGCGAGCCGCCACGCGCACATCGTCCAGCGCGAGCTGCTCCACCGCGACCGGAACCCGATTGATCACAATGCGATCTACCTGCATTCCCACATCTCGTTCGATCGCATCACACAACTCCAATGTCTCTTCGAGCACAAGCGCCTCGGGCAAAGTGACCACAACCAGCGAGGACTTTTCCGGGACGAGTAGGTCCTTCGCGAGGCGTTCGCACAGCTCAAACAAAGGACCGCTACCCAGCAGCGCCTTGCCCTGTCGGGGTACACGCAGCCACGCGACACTGTGCCCAGTTGCGGGCAAATCAACTACGATTCGCGTCCCCGGTCGCTCGGCCGCCAACTGACGAACAGACTCTAACATCGCGAGCTCACGCACTGCAGGGGCCGCTCGAAGCAAAGGCTTCATCGCAAAGTTGCCCATCGCGAGCTTCGCTACAATCGAGGAGCCAAACAGCGGCGTAGCACCTCGGTGCAGCGCCTCTTCAGGAGTGATCACCACATGCTCGACGCGATGCCGACTGCCCAACAAAGCGCGCTTGCCCGACTGACCATCACCGAACTCAACAAAGATGGCTGAACCCTTTTTCTCAGCAGCCAACAGCGCGAGGCTCGCCGCGATGGTGGTCTTGCCCACACCACCCTTTCCGGTCACGAGTATCACCGGGGCGAGCGGGCGAGCAACCGACGAAGCCGGCGCAACGGTCGATGCAGCTGTGTGGCTTGTGTCGTCTTGCGAGTCATCGCGCATTAGGCGTCCGGCCTCTGCGCCATGGCTTCAAGGACATCACACATCATCAGGACGTAGGCCTCCCGAACAAATTTCACATATCGCGGCGAGGCCAGACCGGCGTCGCGGACGAGCTGCTCAAGCCCCTGCACTGAGCGGTCCCAAGAGGCTTCAACCGTCTGCAGTGTCCACTCTCCGGTCAAGATGGGTGTGCTTCGATCGGTGCTCTTGTCCGCATCCGCGTCGAGCCAATCGTCCGCAATTTGCACAAAGAGCGAGACATCGTACATCCACCGTCGAGTCGCATTATCGCAGTATTTCGCCACCGGAAAAAGCAACCCATCAATAGTCCCCTCCACGCCCGCGAGCCGATGCCCCAACCCCGACGGATCCGGCTCTCCGTGCATCGCGCTGACCTCCGCGCGAATCCAGCCGTACACTTTGTCCATCGCGCTCTCGAAGATGACTCTATCCGCGCCGCGCAGTCCCTCGCCCATCGCGGCCGAGAGTGACGCGGTCAACGCGAGCTCGGGAGATGTTGGGTTCAGCTCACCGCGAAGGATCCCGATGAGCTTGTGTGCGCGCTCATCGGGGGCCTCTGGCATACAGTGATCAAACACGTGATCGACCATGACGATAAACGATGCCACCAACGCGATCCTACGATGCACGTCTTGGTACGCATAGCGACCGAGCAGCTCCATCGCACCTCCGCCGAGCAGCGCGAGCGCAGACGTTGGGATCGGGAGTGCGTTGCCCATGCTGGTGACCAACCGCGCGAGTGTCGGCCTCCTCGGTGCACAAAAAAACGCTGTATACGGCGCTGATGCGTACAAATCGCAGCTGCCAATTCGGAGCTTTTCGTAGAACGATTGGCTCATCACCGCGGGCCAATGCGCCCGCACTCGCGGGACCACGTGCAGCTCAAAATGCCTGCGCGCGGTGCGGCGAATCCCATTTGCGAGCTGTCGCGCTGCGGGGTCACTTTGACCCATGATATCGCGCAGGGCGCGGACTCGCTCGGCGCGATTTGGAAGCGTCGTGGAGACCGTGGGCTCTGTCACCGCCAGGGGGGTGGGTATGGTAGGCAACTAGCTCAATCTCCGTGCGGGTTTGGGATTTTCAGTTGTACGCCGTTTCTGCAGCGGAAGCGCTGGCATTCGCGTCTGAACTGAGACCGTCCCTCGCTTTTACGAGACGTGCTTGTTTTGGTTATGGCTAAAACTGCAATACTTGGTGACAGCTCTGCGAGGCACATTCTCCAACGGTGATGGCGTGCCAGTCTCACATGTTCGTTCGCTAGCGCCCATAGTCGAGATTAAAACGTACCTCCACAGGCGCTCCTGCGGATGCACCGGGCGGAATGGCGATCGCAGGGCGCTCAACATCGCTGCGAAAACACCCAATAAATGACGTTGGAAGCGAGCCATGATCCAGCTGTTGAATGTCCACTACGCCGGTCACAGGATTGACGCTCACCCGCATTGAGACACGACCCGATGCGCTCGGATCGGACCCTGAAACGATGTCAAAGCATCGACGCCCGACCTGCTCCACGCGTGCGCGCATCGTCGACTCAATGACCACAGCCGCCACCGCTGCCGGAGTTGGTGCAACCACTGGGGCAACAACGGGAGCCTGCACTGGCGTTGGTTGGGCGATGGTCTCTGGCTCTGAGGCGCGCTGTTGTTCGATGCTACGTTGTGCTTGCCGCGCGATCTCGAGCGCCTCGTTGCGCTGTCGCTCGACCGAAGCTCGAAGCCATCCAGCGATAAGCAACCCGATGACCAACACCGTCACCAGACCCACAGCGATCTTTAGGCCGGGCCGGTCTTGCGTGGTCGGCACAGCACGAAACGGACTCGCCCCGTCCGCTTGCTTCATCGGCGCGCCTTTGGGGCTGCTCTGCTGAACTGGCGGCGCTCCGTATCCCGGCGCAGAAGGGATGTCATCGTTTGAGTTGGACATGGCTGCTCAACAGTAGCGCAAACTGCACCGGATGAGTGCACTTTTCCTATGCGAATTGCGCGGGAGGGTGAGATCGCGGGGGATGAGCGATGAGCACGGTACGCGCGGTGATGCCCTCGTCGTGCAGGCTGGGCGAACCAACACGCGGGGTGGTACAAGCGATTCACGATGCGATCCATTCATCTTCGTCCCCTTTTATCCGCCGCTCCTGTGGGCGCAGTGCTCTTCATGGCCCTGACCAGCGAGCCGTTGCACTCTGGCGCGCAGTCGCTTCCCCAGACCGCTCG
>JANNCG010000070.1:0-5189 GCA_031386385.1 Myxococcales bacterium | reverse complement strand
CCACGATACGATACGCCTCAACGTCGGGTGCCCTCAACAAGAAGGCCAAAAATCCCAGGACCGCAAGCCAATGCACACGTCCGAGAGATGACCGCCATAATGGTCGTTGCACAAAAAATTTGCAGTTCGACATGGTCGCCTCCTCGGTGTGCGCAAAACGCGGTTTCGAGGGTGTCACCACGCAGGAGTGCGATTCGGTCCACTTTAAATACCCGCTCGTCGAGTGGAGTGCCCAACACAAGGACGTCAAGTCCCAGAGCGAGGCGCTCAATCACGCGACGAGTGTCGTCTTGCAGAAACCAGTCGCGCGCGAAGCCGCCGTTTTGAAACGACTCGCGACTTCGCATCACGATGGCCATTCGAACAATAGAGCCTACAACGTATTGTCCGTTGGTCGAGCGCGAGATTTGCATGGCGCAATCAGCAAATGTCAGACGATTGCCTCCAGCGAACGACCCACCATTTGGATAAAAGCGCTCAAACTGCCCGACACATTGCAGTCGACCGCGGAGGATGGGTACTCCACCACGCATTTGTGCAAACGTCTCTCGATCAAACGTTAACGCCGAATCCGACTCTATCTCACCCAGCGGAAGCGGATCCCCACGAGCGCTATCGACCAAACGAAGTCCTAAATCAACGACAGGTTCTCCACGTCGAAGTGGGAGCACAATTTGTGGCGCCAACACGACATCGTTTGCGCCATCTCGAATTGCCGACACGCCGTCGGCTCGTAAAACATCTTCAGCGACTATCGCGAAGCTCTGCTGACCAATTGTTGCAGATTCACATCCAGCAACCGCCATCACACCGAAGGCAACGCTCAGCGCGAATTCACAACGACGAGCGCTGAATCCCCTGGCAAATCGCTGATTGTTGGTTGGTTGGTTGGTTGGTTTGTTCGTTTGTTTGTTTGTTTGTTTGTTTGTTTGCAGGCATCATGCCAACCGATGCGGTTGGTGATGCCATTGAGCGCGACGCAATGAGTTTGGACTCTTGCGCGATTCGCTCACTGGTTGTCTGTTGATTCATGTGCTTACCCTTTGTTGCACGATCGCAGCATCACTCTGATGTTGTAGCGTCATGAGACCACACTGTCCGAGAGCACGCAATAGACGGCCAGACGATTGTCGAAATGATTGAGTTGCGCTGAGAATTCACTCTGCTTCGCGGGTGTCCCGACCGCCGACATCTCATCGCATCCCAAACGTCACGCGCGAAAAATGTCGGCTACTTTTGCCGCAGTGATCGCCCGCGAGTGCCACAGTCGAAGCTTCTTCGCATCGGCGCACCCATTGACCAGCGCCGTTCTCGAGTCGCTCAGCACAAAACCGCGCGCCTTGATCACCGCACGCAACGCAACGCGCAACCCCTCGGCTTTGCCCTCGGTTTTACCCTTGGCCAAACCCTCAGCTTTACCCTCAGCTTTACCCTCAGCTTTACCCTCAGCTTTACCCTCAGCTTTACCCTCGGCTTTGCCTCGTGCCTCGCCTCTGACCTCGCCTTTCGCTTCAATTTCAGCGGCCAATTGTTCAAACCAGCTCTGTTTTTCTTCTGTCTTTTCGGACTTCATCCAGTTCACCACCTTTTGCGCTACCGGCTGTTTTAAGAAACTAAGTATCGCGCGAACCATGTTGGCTTGCAACGCAGGTTCGCTATTTTCAACGATCCCTTTGATCGCTCTTTTGGCAATGTTCGCCGCTTGAGTGTTGGTCCGCTCGTGCATCGCCCACGCTGCGATGAATCCCGCCAATGGGTCGCTGGACTGAAGCAGTTGTTCGATGAGTTTTGCGTCCACGTAGATCACAATGGGTGCGCAGGAGACCGTGGTTCCGAGCTTGGCGGGAGCGTTTGCAAGAGAGCGTGCCCATTTTGCAACGGCTCGATTGTGCGTGAACACGACCAGGTCGCCAGAGCACTTTCGCTGGTGATTATTCAGCGTTATCATCGCTGGCCAGCTCGTCTCTTTCGCCTTATCGACGTCGCGCTGAGCCTCAAATCCAACCCAGTATCCGCGCTTACCCTCAGCAAACATAAGGTCTGGATGATACTCTGAAGGCTTGATCGTGCGCACGGTGCTGTCGGTCAACTTGGGCAAGCGAACGCGACGCGCTCTACGACCCACTCGTGCTGAACGGCCAGCGGTCACCATGGCTAAGATGGCGCACAGCATTTGTGGGTGCTCTTTGATAAATAATATAAGTTGTTCGTGTGCGTTGCCTGGCATCGGTGGCTCCGTGTGCAACGCGGGTCATTGCAACGTGAGTGCCAAAACATCACGCGAGAGGCATCGAAGAAATATCTGCAAATTTGCACAGTGTGTCAATTGAGACACTGGCGGTCTCTCGCCAAACCGCCATGGCGGTTCATGGCGGTTTAGTGGGTAGTCGCTGAACCCCGATGCGCGAGCAAACAACACCCACACTTGCTTGGCCCCATCACGCGAAGCCGCACAGTCATTGCTCGACGCAGTTCTCGCGAAATGTCGAGCGAATCTACGAGCCGTTGGGATCGCGCACGATCAGAGGGATAATCGCTTCAAACGGCGGAAGCGGCGTCATACCCACAGGATCACCCGGCTCGGGAAAGCAGGTTGATCGCACGCGCGTTGCTGGACCGGGATCGTCTGGTGCCCCGGTAGGTGCGCGGCATCGTTCGGTGTCGTCGCCGTCCATGTCAATCCAAGCGGTGATTTGTCCGCCTCGCTCGTGCTGGCTCCGAAACCAATTGATGCGGACACCACCACCACCGACAGGAACAAACCATGGTTCGCCGTTGAGGTTTGCGCGAAGAAATTCAATTCGCGCACCAGTGGCCATCATGTAGTGGTCCTCGGGGCGATTTGATTGATTGAGTCGCATCGTTGAGTAAACGAGTCCAGTCGCGTTGCCGTTATAAATAAACTTTACTCGTGGCGACTCAGGGTCAACACAGCCAACAGCGAAGAAAAGTACCGGCAAAACCACGCGGGGTTTCATAAATATAGGTATACAGTACTTGATGCGTCACGAGCAACCGAAGCGGGCTCGCCGGCTGTCCGCAGCTCAGACGCTACTGACGAGTACAGGCATTGTCGTACGGGAGTTCATCGAGCTTTCTCGACACCCCTCCCTCAACTGCACAATCAATTCGCAGAAGGTATTGAGCGGGAACCCAGGTGAATGTCGCACCTGGAGCTGGTTCGCAAAAGTGTTTAAGTGCGTGTAAGCCTTCAGCGACCGTCCCGCCGTCGCTATACTCCGTAATCACAAATACGCCGTTCACTGAGCCACCGACGTATGCCGCGGCAGTCCCGAAGGTGATTGGACACATTTCGTCGCCGACACAACGGCCAGGGATTGGTCCTCTGTGTCGAAGAATAAATGGTGATTGCCGAGCCAGCGCAGCATTCGCGCATCGAACGGATTCCTGACCAACCAGCGACGGAAGGTCGTTAATCTGCCCAACCTGATAATCTCCACACTCAATGGCTCCCGCTGGGGCGACGCTGGCAAGCAGGTTGCGTGTGACACACGGGGGCGGTGCATTGACAGGAGCGCAACTTATTGCCGATTGAACAAACAAGGTTGTGGCAGCGAACTGAAAAACTATTTTTCGGATCATCTTGCACCTCATTCAACAGAGCCAATTTGAGTTTCAAGCAACGCACGACGAACGAACAAGCGATCCTCTGCAAATTGCTGATACACGGGAAGTGGGGACAGAGCGCCTGGCGTAACGATGTAGTTCGACGACTCAGCGAGCACAGCGGGCAGAAATCCGCTGTGCCGCTTTCGCGACAAATATTGAACACCGTCAGTGCCGCTGAGCGAAGCGAGAGACCATGTTTCATGAAAGGCTCCGTCGATAACTGCGGGCGTCAACAAGCTTCGGTGATGCAAGTTCAGACTGCAGTCTCCAGGAGGGCACGCGTCGAGCGACGTGGCCGAGCCAGTACGATACCAGCTCGTCGTTGGATCAAAAAACACTTGAGCGTAACGCGTTGTGAGATCGTTCTTGTCCTGCCATACCAGCACGCCAACGCCGTCGCCAAAGGGGTCATAGTAGAGTTGTGGCGAATCGTGCGTTGATGGTCTAAGTGCGCCCACCGGGATTGCGGGGAGACCGAAATCGACCCGTCTCCAGCCGAACGGGATGGACTCAGCAAACTCAACATTGTCGGTGGTTGCCGACTGCCATGCGAGCACAAAGGCGGATCGGCCGGGATTCCACCCACAACTGACTCCTGTTCGGGTGAGTACATCGGGAAGGCTCATGTTTGAAACGGGATCCCAGGTATGCCCACCATCATGGCTCAACGTGTACCGAATCGATCGTGCCCCTATTTGGCCAGCGCGAATGTTGTCGGCGCCAACTTGAAAGTTGTAGAACCACGGAGGGATGGCCTCTTCAGTTCGATTCGGCCACGCCATCAACATCTCGTTTGAATTTACGGCCGTGGCAAAGCACATTCGATGAAAATTGCCCTCGTTGATTGTGGACGTGAGCGACCACGAGCTACCGTTGCCTTGGTTAACCCAAATTGTATATGCGTTGCTCGCCGCCAACGTGTACGAGTTTCCTGGACCACCCGTCGCAAGGGTTGTCGTGACCGGCTTTGGCACTGGAAATTGAGACATTGTTGCGACCGCTGTTGATGTCGGATTGTAGTCTCGAACAAGAGCGGATGTCGGATGGGGACAAAACGAAAGCGCATTGGGCTCACCACAGGGAAAAGAGCCAAAATCGTAGTTCCAAAGGTGAAAAATTTGTCGGTAGCCACTAATCTCAGCGTGCAACCAAGAGTCATGCTGCGTCCCCGTCGTGGGAAATGAGCCCCAAGCCAATACGCTATCCGCACCTGGATGCCCTTGCTGTTCGAAGTAGTGGGCAAGTTCATGCACAATCGCCGCCCGCAGTCCCGCACATCCCGTCTGATTGGGAATGGGAGGGGCGTTGAGAGTAAGAATGCGTGACTTTCTCAACCGAAGCGCGCCGTTCGAAAAAGGGAGACTCCAAGCTCCTTGCATTGACGCACAACCGGGCATGTTGGGATCCCAAAAGATCGCGATGTTACCTGTACCAAGCACACGATTTGTCGAGACTCCACCCCACTCGAGCACAACCTTGCCAGCGCCAAGCGTCTCGTACTCCCGCATTACTGACTGAATCACCCTCACCGCTTGCAGTTGCGTGAAGGTGTCCGGCTG
>JANNCG010000035.1:0-1840 GCA_031386385.1 Myxococcales bacterium | reverse complement strand
CGTAAAAAGCCTTGATAATACCGTCGAGCGTCGAAACGTCTTTCGGATCAGCCGCAATCTTGGGCACATCGACCGCTTTCAAATCGAGTTCGCATTGGAACTCAAGCGTGAACGCACCCTGAACGATCTTCCAGCCGGCCTCGGTGCGGACGAGATTGAATGTATCGGTGCCGCAATGCGAAAATTTATCGCCGACGTAAAATGTGTAACGCCCCGAGACGACCGCCAGATCGCCGTTGATCCGTGCTTCGGGCGAGAGCATCTTTTCGACACACCCGTTTACCGTTGTGAGCTTGGACTACATCAAGAGCCAAAACCGCCGCGATGAGTTTGTGCGTGCGTGTCCTGAGTTTGTCATCGTCGATGAAGCACACACCTGTGCGGCCGCAGGCAAAGGGCGTCACCAACGGTATGATCTGCTCAGGGAGCTTGCCTCGTCGCCGACGCGCAACTTGGTGCTGCTCACGGCGACGCCGCACAGCGGGGATGAAGCTGCGTTTTATCGTCTGCTTGGATTGCTGCACACGAAGTTTGCTGCCCTTGGCGATCCGTCTGTAGAATCGCACACAAAACTGCGCGACGAGCTGACAAAACATTTTGTCCAGCGACGGCGTCCAGACATCGCTGAGTGGAAAGACGGGACCGTGTTTCCGAAGCGCGAGACCAAAGAGCTCACCTACAAGTTCACCGGGGCTTGGAATGAATTTTTACAAGCGGTCCTCGATTATTGCGCCGCCGTCGTGAACGCTGCGGGCACCGATCAACGCCGCCAGCGCCTCAATTTTTGGGGAACTCTCGCCCTGATGCGCTGTGTCGGCTCAAGCCCCGCCGCAGCCGTGCAAGCGCTTCGTACCCGTGCGGGTCTCGAAGAGAGCAGTGACGAAGAGATGCTCTGCGAGCGTGTGTTTGACGGTGTTGGTGATGTGTTCTCGGACGACGACATTGAGCCTGCGGCGGACACCGGTGATCCGGAGCTAAAAGCACTCATCGTGCAGGCAGAAAAACTCCTTGGGCAAGCGGGTGATCCCAAGCTCAAGATGCTCGCGGACCACCTGCAAGAGCTGATACGCGATGGCTTTAATCCCGTGGTTTTTTGCCGGTATATTGCGACAGCGCACTATTTGGGCAAGCACCTTGCAGGCAAGTTCAAGGGCGTAGAGGTTCAGGTCATCACCGGAGAGTTGCCGTCTGAAGAGCGCAAGCTCAAGGTAGACGAGCTTGGTGACGCCGACCGTCGACTGCTCATCGCAACGGACTGCCTCTCTGAGGGCATCAACCTACAAGCCTATTTTGACTCCGTCGTTCACTACGACCTCTCGTGGAATCCAACGCGTCACGAACAGCGCGAAGGCCGTGTCGATCGCTTCGGTCAAAAAGCGCCCGTCGTACGTGCGACGTTGATGTACGGCGTGAATAACCCCGTCGATGGCGCGGTGCTTGATGTGATCCTGCGCAAGGCTGAGAAGATTCGAAAGGAGCTGGGGGTTCCGGTTCCGCTGCCGGATAATGGAGAGTCGTTGACGCAGGCGCTGCTAAAGGCCGTCTTGCTCAAGCGCAGTGGGAGCATCGGGGTGAATGAAGAGCGCGCGCAGCTAAAGCTCTTCGACGACCACTGGATTGACGTGGCCGAGAAGGCGAAGAAGAACCACACGAAGTTTGCGCAACGAACTTTGAAGGCCGAAGACGTGTTGCCGGAGTGGCGCAAGAGTCTCGAAGCGCTGGGTGGCACTGAAGACGTGCTGCGCTTCACCACCAGGGCGCTCGCTCGATTGGGGGCGGGACTACAACCGTTGAAACGAGGGTATAAAATCGCTCTTGATGGTCTGCCCGACGATGTGCG
>JANNCG010001434.1:0-6524 GCA_031386385.1 Myxococcales bacterium | reverse complement strand
AAAACTGCGTGCTCCCGTCGTCACTGGTGACGTCTTGAGGCGGATCGACCAAGCCAAAAGTCCAGCTCGTTGGCAGCGCAAATGCACCTCGGGTGTCTGTGTCTGAGCCCTCACTCGCCAATCCCCAAGCGCGAGAGCCCACGGTGGTCTCAAGCACAACACAAGGACGAAGAGCATCCCAGCTTGCTTGGCGCCGAGCCGCATAGCGCAACTGTCCCACCTTGCGGGGAGTCAACTCGTCTCGGCGAAAACACAACACACCCACGCCAACGATGTGAACATCGTGGGACTCACCGTCCGCGGATCGGCTCACAATCCGCCCCATCGCGCCTTGCGCCAAAACGTGGCCGTCTTTAACAACCTTCGCGACGCGGGTTGTCACTTCGGTTCCGTTGGGGAGCTGGATGGCTCGCTCATCGAGAGCGGCCAGGCCCTTTACGCGAAGGTCGTTCATGGGCGCAAACTCACTCTTTCAACTCAGGGTCTTCTGCAGACAATCGTAAACATCGATCGGACCGTAGTGCCGACAACAAACTCCCATGTACTCACCCGTTTGCCGCCGTCAATCCCCGGGGCCGACTCAATTCGCATGTCGAGCCCCTGCAAAAACCCAAGTACATTGAGCGCGACCGGAAACGTCCCAACATCATACCGCGGCCTTCGGCGCACCTTCGTCACGTACCAACGGCCCAGACGCGGAGGCAACACGGAGATCCCAAATAAACGGTAGTGTGGGTCACTCCAAAACCATCGAGGCGCCCATCGATTCGGGCCCTGCACAATCAGCACTCCGCCCGGCGCGAGGACACGAACACACTCTGCTAGCGATTTTTCAATCTCTTCTACGTGCTCAATAACGTCGATCAGCGTCACGAGCGAAAAGCTCCCGTTCTCAAACGGCAGCGCTTCGCCGACAGCTTTGACAAATACCGGCGACACACCGTAGCCCTTCGCACGAAGTCGGGCGCCAACCAACAGGTTCTCTTCGACATCGATCCCTGTGACTGCGGCGCCACGCTCGCTGAGCGCCACCGCCAAAGCCCCGCACTGACACCCCACATCGAGCACGATCGCTTTTGAAAGCACGACGTATTTCTCAATCAACGGAAGATATTGGCTCTGAGCACGGCTGACTTGCGTTCGCTCAAGCTCGCGCCATCGCTCAAGCTGAGGGTCATCCGAAGAGACCAAATGTTTCTCCCAGTACGACTCAAACTCAGCTTCGCGATCTGTGTTCATCGCTTACGTCCTATGATGGTGAACAATGGAACGGTCGCCATGCGAATGTGAGCCCAAGCATGCGCCGCCCCGGTCACGAGGGCTCCGGCTGTTGGATTCTCGCCCAACCAGCGCGTGAGTTCGTCGTCATAGAGTGAGCGTTCAATCTCGACGTTTGCGTCCCTCAGCCAACCTCGAACCACACCGCCAATAGGAAAGACTCCAACATCGTAGCCCTGCTTTTTTCTTCGCCATTCGACATATCGTCGGCCCAGTTTCGGCGGCAGGACGCTCGCTCCAAACAGCGCATAGTGCGGGTCGCTCATCAGCCACTGCGGGCTCAGCCGATTGGGACCGTACACATAGGCCACGCCGCCCGGCGCCAACACCCGTGCGATCTCTTGGATACAAGCCTTCGCGTCGCGACAATGCTCGATCACATCGATGAAGCAGACCACGTCAAACGACGCATCTTCAAAGGGAAGCTTCTCTCCCACGGCCGTCGTGAGCGAGAGATCAACTTTCCATCCGGCTGAGCGCTCTTTCGCAGCTTGCAGGACCCACGCCTCTGGCTCAATCCCGCTGACTTTTGCGCCGCGTTGCGCAAGGACACAGCTCAACGCGCCTGTTTGGCACCCCACGTCCAGGACTCGTTTGCCCGCAATGCTTGTATACTTCGCGAGCTCATCAGCGATCTTTTCGCATTCGCGCACGCGTTGGTCAAAGTGCGCCATCCACGTCGGCGCTGCGGGATCGGTCCAATCAATGACCTTCTGCCAGTAGTCGTAGAAGCGCTGATCGCGTGGATCCGGTGCAGTAAGCATCAGTTAGAACTCCGACGTTGCTGAGAGCAAACTCAGTCATAGTATTCAATCCCAAGGTGCGTAATGAGCTCTTCACCGCGCATCCAACGCAGCGTGTTTTTCAGCTTGATCAACTGAATGAACAGGTCGTGCTCGGGATACAGCCCGTTGGGCGTCATGGGGCTCTTGAAGTAGAAGCTCAGCCACTCTTGGATTCCGCTCATGTTGGCGCGCTGCGCGAGGTCCAAAAACAGCGCGAGATCCAAGACAATGGGTGCCGCCAAGATTGAATCTCGGCAAAGAAAATCGATCTTGATTTGCATCGGGTAACCGAGCCAACCAAAGATGTCCAAGTTGTCCCATCCCTCTTTGTTATCACCGCGAGGGGGGTAGTAGTTAATCCTCACAACGTGGTGAAAGCCCTTGTACAAATCGGGGTAGAGCTCCGGCTGCAAAATGTGCTCTAGCGCGCCAAGCTTGGTGACTTCTTTTGCACGAAAGCTCTCAGGATCGTCGAGGACCTCGCCGTCACGGTTGCCCAAAATGTTGGTGCTATACCAGCCCTCAAGACCGAGCATCCGAGCCTTCAAACCGGGCGCAATGATCGTCTTCATCCATGTCTGCCCCGTTTTAAAATCTTTGCCTGCGATGGGCACATTGTGCAGGCGCGCAAGCTCTTGAATCGCGGGAAAATCCACACTCAAATTCGGCGAGCCGTTTGCGTATGGGACCCCAGACTTGATACACGCATACGCGTAGATTGCGCTTGGGGCAATGTCGTCAGAAGACTCTCGGAGCCCCTTTTCGAAGTTTTCAATCGTGGCGTGGACAGCCGTCATCTCGCGATACACTTCGGTCGAACCACACCACACGGCGACACAACGGTCGAGGTTGCGCTCGCGCTTAAAAGTCGCGATGTCCGCCATGAGCTGCTCGGCGAGGTCCATCTTCGAGGTCCCAGTCTTGACGTGCGGACCCATCAATCGCTTCACGTACGTGGGTTCAAACACTGCCTTCATCGGTGCGATGTTCTCGAGAAAATCGCGCACTTCAGTGAGGTGCTCTTTCGAGAGCACTCCGGCCTCAGTGGCTGCTTCAAACGCGTTGTCCGGAAAAAGGTCCCACCCGCCAAACTCCAAATCTTCAAGCCCCGCCAGCGGAACAAAATCAGAGATCTTCGGTGTGCGTCCGTCCGTTCGCTTGCCCAACCGAATGGTGCTCATCTGCGTGAGCGACCCAACGGGCACCGCGAGCTTGCGTCGAATCATTTCAACGCCGGCAATAAACGTGGTTGCCACGGCTCCCATTCCTGGGAGCAAGATTCCGAGTTTGCCTTTCGGCGACTGCAATTCAACAGGCGGTTTTCGCATCTAACAGTGGCGCGTTGTACGCCGTAGTCCACCGAATCACCAACGGTAAATACGGTAAACACCCCCACAATCACGGCGCGGCAGTTACCACCGCGAACACGCGAGCCAATTGACCATGTCGTCAATGGACCGAGCACCACACGCCAGCACGGCGCTCTGCGCCCTCGCCATGCTCGATTCACTCTCGGTGTTTCGTTCAAACTTTGCGCGCAAATAGCGTGCAACCGCGGCATGAACGCGCAGGTCGCTAGCACAGAGTTTTCGCTCTGCGCGCACAAGGTTTTCAACCATCACCGCAGTGTTATTGCTTTGGGCGGCGATCGAGGCAAGCATGAGCGAACCGAGCCCATCCGCCCAAGCAACGCGCTCGCCCTGCAGAGCCCTCGCGTCTTTCTCCGCGTCTCGAAGCATCGATAACCGCGCCGCACCGCGGAGCGAGCTTGCAGCTGACACGCGCGCCCGACCGCGAAGATGAAGCGCCTCGATTTTGGCGTATTGAACACGAAGCAAAAGCGACTGCTCAAGCTCTGTCCAACGGCTCTGAAGTCTCTGAAGCGCCCGCTCGCCGTCGCCCTCAAACAGATCGCAATTCGCCTGCGCTTTCAACGCCCACCAGTGCTGTACGTGAAAGCCCTTTTTGGACCAACGCCCGATCGCATCGTGCACCATTTGTCGGGCGTCGCCAACTTTTCCTGCCACCAAAACGGGCTGAAATGCCAAGTATGTCACGAGCCCCGTGGTGGCAAATAGATCACCGCGCGCCTCGGAGTGCTCAATCTGTATGGCGGTGCGCTCGGCGATCGTTGAGTACTCTCCGAGCCAGGTCCGCGAGGCCAACGAGTAAAACTGCGCCTGCGCTAAATCCCATGGAGAAACACAGCGATCGCGGAGGATTTCGATCGCCACTTCTGAGTCACGAACGGAGTCCAAAAACCGACCTTCCATGCACCCTGCGACTCCGCGAATCATCCAAGTAAGTCCCAACGCGTGTGGGTTGTCGCAGGCATTGGCTCGAACAATCGCTTGCTTCACGGACGCAGCGGTCCGCGCCCTCGCCGAGCTGCCGTTGGTTGAATAGAAGCCCACTTCAATCGCGGACGCGCGAGCCACACGATACGGCTCACCCAGTTCAAGCGCGTCAAGATAGTGGATCGCGTTAAACGCCGCGCCTCGAATGTTGTCCACCAAGGCGAGGCCCTGCGCCGCCGCCCGCGTTGCGTCGGTCGCGAGAAGCTGCCGCGCCGACAATTCTCGCTCAGACCTTGGGGTGTAGTGCTCGCCGCGAAGAGCGAGCTTTGCGCGAGCCCATAGCAGCGCAGCCAGCGCGCGCTGTGGGCTCTCTGGATAGCGAATGTTTAACCCCCCCAGCACGAGCCGCAGCTGCTCTACACCCTCATCAATGTGCCCGCTTCTCAAGAGCGGATCGGCGGCGGCGAGTCGCAGCCGAAGAGCTTTAAGCTCCGGTGCATATTGGGCTGCCAGAAGGTACTGTCGTGCGGCCTCTTTGCCCCGACCGGCGTTGGCGAGCGAGTCACCAGCACGCTCAAGAAGGATGCCAGATTGCGTGAGACCAAGCTGTTGAGACAGCTGCGATGCATGCAAAAACAGGCGCGCCGCGCGGTCAAACGCGAGGGCGGCAAACGCCCGCTCTGCAGCGAGGGTTGTGAAATGCTGCGCTTCAGCGAACTCTGCAGCGCCCTCATAGTGTTGGGCCAATACGTCTGGATCGGTGTGGGTATCTTCACTCAAAACACGCGCTAGGGCGCTGTGACGCGCGCGACGAACGGTTGGCTCGAGCCGCGATGCAATCGCCTCGCGCACCCGGTCGTGGTGACACTCGAGCAGCTCGCTTGTGCCGCTTCGGCGCACGCGCACAAACCGATTCGACCGCAAACGCGCCAACGCCGTTGCGGCATCAACGCCAAGCCCTGCGGCGCGACGAAGGACTCTAAACGACAGCGGAGTACCCGCGACAGCGACGACCTCGAGAAGGTCAAGCGAGGCGCGGTCGAGCTTGCGAGCGCTGTTCCACAGGACCTCGTCGAGGTCGTTGCGAGACTTGCGCCCTTCGTCGTCGTCTGCTCCGTCTTTGGCGTGTCTTGCGAGCACGTCAATGAAGTACGGATTGCCTCCCGACTCGCTCGCAACAATCCGTGCGCGTTGGCGTTGCTCCGGCGTGGCGTCGCCCATCTGAGCGAGCGCGATGCGATAGGCATCCTCTTCTCCCAACGTATCAATGGACAAGTCTGTCAGGACATATCCAGATCGTTCGGCATTTTGCAGAGTGAAAAGCCGCGCCGGCCCCACAGGATCGCCATCCTCGGTGCGCACAGTCGCGAGAAAAAAGACTGAGCGCAAAACCGTCGAACGAAGCAATACGTCTAAAACCAACGTGCTGTCCGCGTCTCCCCAGTGCAGGTTATCGACAAACAAGACGAGTGGAGTCTGTCCTGCGATCGATCGCAGGACCGCCGCGAGGGCGTTGGTCGCCAAGGTTCGCAGCTCTACGGGGTCCTGTGGCAGCTCTGCGCTCGCGCACGCCATCGCGATCGAATCGACCCTGCGGAGCACCGGAAAAATCGACGCCAACGCTGCGATGGACGACGGGATCAAGCTCTCAACGGAGTCTCGGTCGAGCCCTACCAGATGCTGTGTGAGCGCATCGACGACACTGTCGAGGGCTTCGAAAGGGACCGTCTCTTGCTCATAGCATTGACCTGCGAGGATGACCGCTCTGGGGTACTCTTCACGGATTTGATCGATGAACCGACGCGCGATGGTGCTCTTTCCAGTGCCTGATTTGCCTCGCAAAATGGCGATAGAGAGCTGCTTGTTGCGGGCATTTTCAAAGGCCTGCTCCAGTGCGAGGCGCTCGGTCTCTCGACCCACGAAGACCTTGCGACTGCTGCGTGTTGGGCGAGTGGAGTGCTCCCGAAGCGACGTCAAAATGTCCGTGCCGGATGCACGATCCTTTGGCGCGACGATCATGAGCTTCATTGTAAGCTCGGCAAGATCCGCCGGAATGTTGGGATGAATCAGGCGCGGGTCGGGCGGTACGCTCAACAATTTTTCTGCGAGGATCTCGCGAGAATTTCCGTCGAACGGCAGCCGCCCAGTGAGGGTTTCGTAAAGC
>JANNCG010001419.1:0-4305 GCA_031386385.1 Myxococcales bacterium | reverse complement strand
CGCCGGTGCGCAGAAAAACCTGGGGCCTAGCGGAGTGCTCATTGCGCTGTGTCATCAGTCCATGCTCGACCGCGCTCGCAAGGACATTCCCATCGTTTTTCGCTACGAGACGCACGCTAAAAACAACTCGATGTACAACACGCCGCCAACGTTTTCGATCTATATGGTTCGCAACGTATTGTCGTGGCTGAAAGACTCAGGCGGGCTGCCCTTCATCGAAGAGCGCAATCGCAAGAAGGCTGCAGTCTTGTACGGCGCGATCGATGCGCGAGCGGACTACTACCGCGCGCCCGTCGAGAAGGACTCGCGATCAACCATGAACATCGTGTTTCGTTTGCCAACTGAAGCGCTCGAAGATCAGTTTGTCTCAGAAGCGAAAAAAGCGGGGATGGTCGGTCTGAAAGGGCATCGATCGGTGGGTGGCCTGCGTGCTTCAACGTACAACGCAGTGGATGTCTCGGACGTGCAAGCGCTCGCGGACTTCATGGACGCCTTCGCGAAGAAAAACGGCGGCTAACGCTTTCGGGGTCCTCGCGGTAGATTGGGATTAAAGCCGCTCGATGAGCCGTGAGAGCACATCGCTGACGGGGGCGTGGCAGGTGAGTGTCGCGTCTTGATCGCCACGGGTCTCTCCCATGTTCACGATCACGATGGGGATGTCGCGCTCTTTCGCCCGCCGCACAAATCGAAGGCCAGAAAACACAGTGAGCGATGAGCCAAGAACCAGCAGCGCCTGGGCGTTGTTGACCATTTGATACGCATTGCGAACGAGATTTGCGGGGACATTTCCACCGAAAAACACAACGTCTGGTTTTAGTATGCCGTCGCACTGCAGACACGCGGGTACGCGAAACGTCTCGATCAGCCCGCTTGGCATGTCGGCATCGCCGTCGGGCGCAAGCTCTGCGGTGTTGTCGATCCAGGACGGATTCAAGAGCATCAATCGGTGCTGGAGAGCCTCTCGATTTTCGACCGAGTGGCATGCGAGACAACGCACCCGAGAGAGCACGCCATGCAGGTCAACCACGGTCTGATGTCCCGCTTTTGAGTGCAGTTCATCCACGTTTTGCGTAATCAGCCCCGTCAGAAGGTTGGATCGCTCCATCTGCGCAAGGGTGTGATGGGCAAGGTTAGGTTGGGCGAGCGAAAATCTCGGCCATCCGACGCTCGAGCGGGCCCAATACCGCTGCCGTGTGCTGGGCTGCGAGACAAATGCATGGTGCTGAATCGGTGTGCGAACTCGCAGCCGACTGATCGGTCCGCGATAGTCCGGAATTCCGCTCTCGGTGCTCACCCCCGCGCCGGTCAGCACGGCGAGTCGTCGGCCTTGAAGAATGGGCGTGATGGCCTCTATGTTGGCTTCGACAGATGACAGCACTTGGTCCGTTGAGTAAAGCTTACCCCGCTCGAGTTGCAACCTCCTATGCATCAAAAGCTCATGCTCATTGACTGTCCCAAAACTGCACCTACAACACTCGGAACGTGGTAGGTGAACGCCGTGACCATCGCCGACACAGATCAGTGTGTGCTCGCAGGTGTGCGCGCCACGGGCCGCTTGCACCTTGGTAACTACCTTGGGTCTTTGAAGTCCTTTGTTTCGCTAGCAAATAAGCAGCATGTTCGGGCCTACCTGTTTGTCGCTGACATTCACACGTTGAGCTCTAATCCAGACCCGGCAAAACTACGCCAGGCAGTTATTGAGCTCGTGATGGATCTGCTGGCGTGTGGCGTAGACTCGGATCGAGTGACTATTTTTGCGCAGTCCAGTGTCGCCGAGACGGCTGAGTTAGCCTGGCTTCTAGCTACAATGACCTACGCGACGGACCTTGAGCGCATGCCCGCGTTTCGCGAGCGTGAACGTGAGCGGGCCGGCAGCGCAACAGAGCCTCTCAACGCAGGCGTGCTGAATTATCCCGTGCTGATGGCAGCGGACATCCTTGGACTTGGTGCCACACATGTTGCGGTGGGCGAAGACCAGTATCCACACCTTGAGCTTGCGAGGGATATCGCACGACGATTTAATAAGCGATATCCGCCGGCGCTGTTTGCTGAGCCGCAACCCCTGGCACTGTCACCCACGCGCATTCCCGGGCTCGACGGAGCGGGAAAGATGGGAAAATCCCAGCACAACACCCTTCCTCTGTTTGAATCGAGCGAGGCGCGTTGGAGCAAATTGCAGTCCGCTGCGACGGACCCGGGGCGCAAGAGCATGCTCGATCGCGGGACGCCCGAGCGTTGTCCCATTTATGCGATGCATCATCGTATGACCGCTGAGTCCGTGACCGCCGAGATTGCGAGCAATTGCCGAAGCGCTAAGCTTCTGTGCGTTGATTGCAAACGAAAGCTCCACGCTTCACTTGAGACTGAGCTCGGTCCGCTGCGCGAGCGTCGTGAGCAGCTCGCAAAGACCCCTGATGTGGCGATTGAGCAGCTGCGGGAGGGGGCGAAAAAAGTTCGCGCGACCGTTGGCGCCGTCCGGGACGCCATTCACTCCCGTGTTGGGATCGTTCGGTATTAAGTTGGTGTATTTTCAACAGCGCTCCCTTAAACGTCTATCAAAATACTGCTCCCATAAATAGCACTAGAAAATAGGTTCATCGTCATGACAACAGCAGTTCCATTCATTGATCTTTCGCGTTTGACTAAACTTCTGCGTGCGGATGTGCTGCAAGACTGGACAGCGGTCTATGACGCTTGCCAGTTTGTTGGCGGCCCTCGCGTGGCAGAGCTTGAGAAGCAGCTGAGCGCCGTGCTCGGTGTCCCTCGATCCATTGCGTGCGCAAACGGAACGGACGCGATCGTCCTGGGTTTGCAGGCCATGGGTGTGGGCCATGGAATGAAAGTCGCTCTCCCAAACATGACGTTTTGGGCCACGTATGAAGCGATCGCACAGTTGGGTGCAACGCCGGTTCTGGTGGACATCGACGCCACAGACCAGCAGATGAGCTACGAGCAGTTTGTCGACGCGCACAAGACCCACAAGTTTACGCATGCCATCTTGGTGCACCTGTTTGGGTGGGCGAGCGCGCGGCTTGCAGACTTTCGTACGTACTGTGCTGAGCACAAGATTCGCCTGCTCGAAGATGGCGCGCAGTGCTTCGGAGTGAAGGTCAACGGAGAGCCGGTGTTGGCGAAGGCAGATGTCAGTACGACGAGCTTTTATCCAGCAAAAGTGATCGGCGGAGCGATGGACGGTGGGGCGATTTTTACGCAGAGCAAAGAAGACGAAGACTGCATTCGCTCACTTGCTAACCACGGTCGCTCACAGCACTACAGCTACGGTCGCATCGGGTGGAACTCACGAATGGGCGGCGTTCAAGCAGCGTTTTTGCTGCGCGTCCTCGCAAAGGGCGATGAGATTGTTCAGCATCGTCGTGAGGCCGCCGAGCGATACCGCAGCAAGCTCAACAACGCGTCACCCAAGCTCAAAGTGCATGGCCCACCCGCTGGGATCAGCGAGAATGGTTATCTCGCCGTATTTTCGCTTGAGGGTGCAGACGCAGAGGCCGTCTCTGCGGCGCTCAAAGCCAAGGGCATTGGCTCGGGACGCACCTACCCCGAGACGATGGATCAGCAACCACCAGCGAGCGATGCGATCTGTCACGGCGATTTGAAGGTCTCCAAAGCCTTCTGCAAAAACGTCGTCAACCTTCCGCTCTTTTATGGGATCACCCACGACGAGATTGACCGTAGCGCAGAGGCACTGCTCGAGGCGATCAAGTGAGTCGTATTCACGAGACAGCAAAAGTTCACCCCTCGGTGGTCATTGAGGGAGATGTCTCAATCGGCGCTGGGACGGTGATCGATCCGTACTGTTATTTGCGCGGTCCATTAGAGATTGGCAAAGACAACAGGTTATATCCGTTTTGCGTGATAGGGACCGAGCCTGAGCACACCAGCAAGCCGCCCGTTGGGACAATTGTCATCGGCGATAAAAACGTCTTTCACGCGTACAATCTTATCTCGCGGGGCATCGGTGATCGCGACACGCGCGTGGGCAGTGAGTGCTTTCTCATGGACCACGTACACCTGTCGCATGACACGGTCCTGGGCGATGGCGTGACCGTCGCGCACAACGTGGTGTTTGCGGGACACACGCGCATTCATGACCGAGCAAACATCGGAGTAGCTGCGATTTTTCACCAGTTTACGACCGTGGGGTCCTACGCAATGATCGGGATGGGCTCGGTGGTGACGCGAGACATTCCACCGTTTGCGATGGTGTCTGGGGTGCCCGCAAAGTTTATGCGGTTCAACGGCCGTGGTGTGCAACGCGCGGGCTGTGAAGAGCGCGACCTGGTGATT
>JANNCG010001416.1:0-3232 GCA_031386385.1 Myxococcales bacterium | reverse complement strand
GGGACATCACAGTGCCGATGGGGCAGCCAATCGACTCGGCCACCTCGCGGTAGGTCAGCCCCTCAACGTCCGCCAAAACGAGCACCGCCCGAAAGTCATCGGGAAGCTCGTTGACCGCACGCAACAGTGATCCTTCAAGGATCGCTTTTTCAGCGAGGCGCTCGGGCTCTCGGCTCGGCGCCACAGTGGCCATGCTCATCCATCCGTCGGCGACTGGATCGCTATCCCCTAGCGCGCGCATCTGAGTCTCAAGTGTGTCCCGGCGATACTTCGAGAAAAACACGTTGGTGAGCAACCGCAGCAACCACGCACGCACATTGGTCCCAGCTTCGTAGTGGTCAAAGAAGCGGTAAGCTTTAAGCACCGCATCTTGCACAAGGTCGTCAGCGTCTGCTGAGGTTCGGGTGAGGCGTACGGCGGTGCGGTGCATCGCGTCAAGGTGGGGGAGCACCTCGGATTCAAACCGTCGTCGTCGTTGGGGATCGGTCACTCTGGATTCAGCCATAGATAAAGCTCGTAGTTAAGCACTCATGCGATGATCACAACTCAAACCGCGCTCAAACCGGGAGTATTCCAGAAATAGTATCTCGAACAATCGCCAATCTTTACGAATCTTTAGGCTCTAGCTGCTTCTCGAGTTCTTCGACGCGCTGGGCGAGCCGACGGACCTCAGCGGTCAACTTTTCAATCTGTGCGGCGGGATACAGTGTTTCTGACACGCGCTTGGCTCGGTCGTCCACCATGTGTGTGAATTCTGTCCACGACGCGCGGGCTTGCTCCATGGTCTTCTCAAAGCTTCGAGTCGCTTCTTTCGCCTCTTTGGTGGGCTCCACAGTCGACTCAGCGCCATCTGCGCCACTGGGATGCTCAACGCCGGATGTACTCTGTTGTGTGCTCACGTCCGAGCTGCGGTCGCCGCTCTGTGTTGCGTTAGGGCCGCCGCTGGGCTCTTCGTCTTTGCGAAGAATCTTCGCAATTCGGCCTTCGCGAAAAAACTGAATGAGCTTCTCTCCAGAGGTGTGGATCAAGTCCTTGAGCGTTGCCAGCGGGAGCGCCCGTGACTGCTTGCGCTCTTCTTCGTAGACGATTTGGGCGAGGGTGACGCTTGTCAGGTCTTCTTTGCTGTTGTTGTCGATGATCCTGACGTCTTCGCCGTTGCGAACAAGGACAGCGATCTGCGGAAGCGTGACATAGCGGCTCTCGACGGTGTCGTAGAGCTTACGGTTAGAATAACGTTTGATAATTCGCGCGGTTGAGTTTGCTGGGAGACTCGAATCGGGCGCTGTCACGTGGGGGTCGGTCATTGCGACTTTTCGGGTTTCAGTGCGGGTGAAGTGGGTGCGGCGGGTGTGTTGATGACACTGTATGCCGCCCTGCGTCAAGACGGAGGTGTGCTAAGAAAACATCCGTAGGAGACGCAGATCCATTGGAAGCGAACGCGATTGACCAACTCATCCACCGCGTGGCGTCGGTTTCTGAGCCCGACGCGAGGGTTCGGCTGTTGCTTGAGCAGCTTCGCAAGTGCAGCTCGGGTGAGCTCGAAGACTTTGAGTCCTACCTGATCCTACGAGCGAGTTTGCGCAGCGAATTAGCAAGAATTGTTCTTCTCGCGTGGACCGAAGCGCAAGCAGAACGCGAGGCTGTGTTTCGCGGTGAGATCCTCGCGCCCGAGGCGGACTGGGGCACGGGTCGTCCACTGACGTTGGGTGAACGCAAGACCCTCGCCCGCAAGACCGATCGTCGTGTACTTGAGCGAGCGCTGCGAGATCCTCACCCTTCAGTGATCTCAGAGGTCTTGCTCAATCCGAAGCTCACCGAGGTGGATGTGGCGAGGGTTTGTGCCGATCCCAAAGTCAAGCCCCGAACGATTGCGAGAATTTTGTCCTCGCCGAGGTGGGCCGCGAGGGTTTCTGTGAGGACGGCGATCGCCCTCAACCCAGCTTCGCCAGAGTGTTTGGTGCTCTGTCTGGTCGCGCTACTGTCCCGCCCCAAACTCCGCGAACTCGCGGCAGATGCACGAATCAGTGATCCCGTTCGGCTTCGTGCGCTTGAGATTCTGCGGCGGTTGCCGCCCACGCCTGAGCCCGACGACACAGTTCACTGACTGAGCTCCCAGTTGAACTTCCAGTTGAACTCCCAGCGACGGTGACGAGTCTGAGACAGAAGGAAGCGAAAGCAGTGGTCGGGGGCGTCTTTCGTGCCCTTTGAAGATCGAGAATCGTATAGGCTCTGGGGAGGATATGACGGTTCCGCACATACTCATTATTGATAATGACCACGCATTTACCGAAGACCTTCAAGCAGCGTTCAGTGAACTTGGGTGCACTGCAGCGGTGGTCGAAGATGGACAGCTCGGCCTAGACGAAGCGCAGGTCCGGCGGCCTGACCTGATCGTTCTGGCGATCGAGCTGAAGGGGATGAATGGCTTCGCGGTTTGCAATAAGCTGAAAAAACACACGGATTTGCAGCACGTGCCGCTGGTGATCGTCTCGTCTGCAGCGGCACAAGAGACCTTCGATCAGCACGCCAAGCTGCGCACCCACGCGCAAGACTATTTGCACAAGCCCATTGTGGCTGAAGATCTTATCGCACGTTGTCGTCGTGTGGTCACGCTGCCTGAGATGATGTTCTCGGACGCAGAGGTTGCCGATGATTCGATCGTCCTCGACGATGACTTCTCTTTGGACGTGGAAGAAGAGTCAACCGCGGTGACCAAGATGCCGGTGAATGTTCCGATGGCCATTGGACCGGCGATCAAACCGCCGGTCCGCGCGACGCCTGTTCCTCCTGCGCGGCTGAGCTCTGCGCCCGTTGCTGGGATCGCGCTGAATCCCCCGGCGACCACGGCCTTAGCGGCCCCCGTCGCCCCCACAATGGATGGCCCTCGTCGTACGCAATCATCTGCAAAAAACCAGGCACTTGCATCAGATCCTGGGATGCTTGATGACCTTGATTCTCTGGCGGACGCAGCGTTTGACAGCATCATTCTAAATGATGGTGACAAGCCTCACGCGGATGTCACGCACACTGCGGCACCGGCAAGTTCTGCTGCGATTCCGACAAGGACGGCGTGTGTGACGGTCTTGATCGCTGCGCTCTGACGCCTCTGGGTGTGCGCGTCGACGCGAATGGCTGTCCGCAGGACCAGGACGGCGATGGCGTCTTTGACGGAACCGACCAGTGCGCCGACACCCCGAAGGGATGTGCGGTCGACGAGAAGGGTTGTCCGACC
>JANNCG010001356.1:0-8841 GCA_031386385.1 Myxococcales bacterium | reverse complement strand
GTCGGCCCTGTGTACGACTGGCTCTTCTTTCTGCTGCCTCCCGCGGTGTCGGTCGCGGTGGGCGTCCTCGTCGCGCACGCGCCGTCCGCGCAGCGAGCCGTCCACGTGCGAGGGCAGAGCCTCCCGCTCGACGCCCTGCTGATCAACGCGCTCATCCACGCGCACCTGGTCGCCGTGGTCTTTCGCAGCCACTTGAACGGGCCGATCTTCCGCCGGCACTGGCCGCGCTTCGTCCTCGTCCCGATCCTGCTCTGGCTCGCCCTGCGCACCTGGCTGTGGCTCGCGGTCGCCTCGCTCGTCGTCGCGACGTTCTGGGACGTGTGGCACTCCGGCGCGCAGACCTTCGGCCTGGCGAGGATCTACGAGCGCAACGCGGGCAACGACCCGAGCGCGGGTCGCGCCCTCGATTTCTGGCTCAATCAGCTGCTCTACGCGGGGCCCATCGTCGCGGGCGCCTCGATGATCGACCACTTCGACTCGTTCGAGCGCTTCGAGTTGGTGGGCGCCCAGCGCCTCGCTAGGGTCCCGGCGTTCATGGTCGCGACGCACCGGTATTGGACGATCGCGCTGCTCGCCGTCGGAGCGATCTTTCTCGTCGTGTACCTGCTGGCGTACGCACGTCTCTGGCGACGCGGTCACCAGGTGAGCTGGCTCAAGGTCTGGCTCCTCGCGAGCACGGGGCTGTGTTCGGTCTTCACCTGGGGCCTGAACCCCTGGGGCCAGGCCTTTCTCATCATGAACCTGTTTCACGCGGTGCAGTACCTCGCGCTGGTCTGGCACAGCGAAGGGCGCCGGTTGCTCGCCGCGAGCGGGGTCTCTCGCTGGCGCGTCGGGACGCTCGTAGGCCTGGCCCTCTTCGCCCTCTCGGTGAGCGCCTATGGAGTTACCGCGACGCTGGTGGACGTCTCGCGGCGCGACCTCTGGGCGCTCACGATGGTCGTCTCGCTCATGCACTTCTGGTACGACGGCTTTCTCTGGTCCGTCGGACGAAAGCAGGTGTGAGGGTCTGGCCATCGCGGCCGGGCGCCCTCGGGTGCTTGAGGCCGTTTCTCAAAACGATTATTTCGGCGTCTCCGTTGCGAGATCAGGAGTTTTGAACGGTAATAGTTTTGTCCTGCGAATTTCCGTCCAATCTGTTGTTCGCTTCAGTTTCTTGAGCGCGCAACAGAGTCGTTTCAGGCAGCTTGCTTTGTTGCTTGGTGTGAGACAGCGCGAACCGGCTTACCGACCGTTGTGAATGTTCCCGAAACCCCAGCGCACACAATCATTATCAACGTCAAGGTGTTGGAGTTGTCAGTGAGGGTGTAAGAGCTGATTCCCGTAGCAGCCTCATTCGCTGGGCAATTGGTGGTTCTCTCCTCTCCAGCCACAGGGCATGCAATCATCCCGACACAACTCGTTTTACATATATAGTTGATATGTGTTGCCGTTGCTGTCCAGTTTATACCCGTCATGGTTAGCCCTGGACCAGTACACATATACGGGACACCGGCCTCGGTTTCGCCTGTGGCTTGAGCTGCTATTGTGAGCGCCCCTGCCAATCCGCTCGTCGGACGATGGACCGCACCTATTGGGGGCGACCAAACGGGATCAACGACTGTCACCTATGGTGCGGCAGGGGGCATTGAACCACTGTCAGGCATGATAGTTCCGCTATCGATCGGGCTGTCACCACGCTCAGGGAGGCTGCCACTGTCAGTCGTCATCAAGGTGCCCCCACAAGCGGTGACGAAAATCACAGAACTCATTACTCCGGCTGCCGATGCAAATGATCGATTCGTCATTGTTTTGTCTCCGTCGTTCCCTTCTTCGAACTCCGAGAGCGTAGTGCGAGAGTGTTCTCTTGAACAACGAATTCCCTCCATGCTGGCTTTGGAATTTTTCGCTTCGACCCCTCGTTGCCACTGAAGCTGAGATGCCGCCCCGTCGCGTATTAGTGAAGCGGGCGATCCAGCACAAGCTGCGCGTCCTACCTCTACCAACGCAGACATGAACGCTAGCGAAGAAGCAGCGCTCCTTCTCTGCCGCAAGCTTGACCACCGACGCATGAAAACTCAACAGAAATCCTGGTTTGCGCGTTCCCGCCAAGCGCGCGACGTGGGTCTTCTCGCCTCGGTCATCCGCGCCGAGCTTCGCGCAGCGATCGAGAAGGTCACCCGTGACGAGGTCGATGAAGGCTGGAAGCTTAGCGATGGCCCGGCGAAAGCGGATCCAGATCGCCACATCGGCGTCGGAATTTAGCGCGCAAATTCGCTATGATGTACGAGTGATGTGCACTTAAGCCGAGCCGGTTGGCCCGGCGGTCCAGCCTTGTGCAGTTGGACTTATATAGGGTGCAGCCACTAGACCGGAAGCCGGCGTCGTCGTGAGGTCGTTGTGTTGCTGGGATAAACGGGACCGTAGGCGAGTGCAGCGATGTCGATGAATTAGCCACGCAATCCCGTGACTGCGAGACCAACGCCTCCCTGGAGAACGCCAGGGACGGTTTGTCATCCACAGCAGCGACATGTACCCGAAAGCCAACGGGCCTCAAATTTGTGCCGCCGACGTGGGTCATCGCGACCGCGAAATACTAGCTAAAAAACAGATTAATCTGCGGGACAGCCATTGTCCCTCTCCTCCCTTTGCGCGCGGCTATCGGCGCTGATTCGCGCTAAGGTACCTTCGCTCGTAAGGACCTCGCGATGACAGACTTCACCACGCTCTACAGCTTCTCAAAAAATACCGTGCTTCGCGCTGGCGCGGGGACGGGAAAAACCGAGACCCTCGCGACGCTGTATCTTCATCTGGTGGGTGGGCTCTGCGACCCCGAGGTGTGGTCCAAGACTGGCTTGGTGGGCGAGCGCGTTGTGGCGCTCACTTTTACTGAAAAGGCGGCGGTAGAAATGCGAGAGCGTATTGCGGACGCAGTGCGTGCCCTCGCGTACGAGTCGCCACCTGCGGGGATAGATTCAAACAACCCCGTCGTGCGTCAGCAAGCCGCTGAGACCTGGGCGCGTTCGCGGGGTTTGGATCGGGCTGCGACCTCGAGGTTGTTAAGTCTCGGTGCGAGTGCTTCATCGCGTGGCCGAACGATGCCAGAGCGGGGTGTCTGGCAGCGCATTGCTTTCTCGTTGGGGCAGGCCAAAATTGGAACATTTCACGGCTTCGCGGCGGGGGTCTTGCGCTCAATCGCCATGGATATTGGGCTGGATCCTGCATTTGTCGTGGCAGAGCAAGAGGACGCGAACGCGATGCTGCGCAAGGCGATCACCGACGCGCTCGCGCACACTGCGCGCTCAGAGGTTGCCGCAGTAGCGGATCTGCTCGCGGCAGAGGGTGGGTTTGGCACGGATGCCGATCGTGGCTTGGTCGTGCGGATGGTTGAGATCGTGCACGCGATGGATGAAGCGGGGCTGAGCGACGACGAAGTGGGCGAGGGCGCGGTGTGTGAAGCGTCTCCGCCGCACGCGTTTATCGTCGCGGACAGTATTGAGCGATTTGCGCTTGGTTGCGGCAAGGTACCGGCTTTGCGCGATGAGGACTGGACCGAGAAGCTCATGGCCCTGGGGCGCAACTTGCGCCAGCTCGGCGTGGTGGACTCGCCGGAGAAAGCCCGGCAGTGCGTGGTGTTGATTCAAGGCGTAAAATTGCCCGGAAAAAACCGAACCCGCGCGATCGAAGCTGAGGCGCAAGCGGCCCGTGACGCGATCGAGTCGATGCACGACGCCGCGCTAGCGACACACTCACGTTGGCTCGCGGGGCACGCGCGCACGATCGTGCTTGATGCGCGCCGAAGGTTTAGAAAAGAGAAGCAGCGGAGGCGGGTGTTGGATTTTGCGGACCTCTTGAGGACGCTGCGTGACGCGCTAAGAGATGATGTTCGGCTTCGACGTGTGTGGAAGTCGAGGTTTGATGCGGTCTTGGTGGATGAGTTTCAGGACACCAACCGGCTACAGCGAGATATTTTGTATTTGCTACGCGAGCGAAAGGACCGCTCGGACGAGAGTATGGTGAGCGATGCGTCTCAGCTTGAGCCAAGCGGGCTGTTGTTGGTGGGTGACGCAAAACAAAGCATTTATGCATTTCGTGGCGCAAATGTCGGCGTGTTTATTGAGACCGAGCGAGCGCTGCTCAACGCCGGAGGTGCCTCCCTTGAGTTGACCGAGAGCTATCGAACGGTGGACTCGGTGCTTGCGGCGATCAATCCGGCGACGGAGGCTCTCTTGGGGGCAGGGCTGACGGCGCTCGGAGAGCGAATGTTTGAGCGCTCTCGCGACGCGCTTGTCGCGAATGCAGCGGGTGACAACTCTGCGAGGGTTGAGCTGGTGTTGATCTCGGGCACGACAGCCGATGAGGTGCGTGAGCTCGAGGCGCAGGCGATCGCGCGAAGGATACGCTCGATGCTCGATCTGCCAGCGAGTATGCAGACGGGGTGGCGAACGCCTCGGTTGGATGAGATCGCGATTTTGGTTCCGACTTGGCAGCACACTGAGTGTATTAAGAAAGCGCTTCAACGTGAGGGGATTGTGTATGCACAGCTCGGCGGTCCTGGCTTTTGGGAGCGTCGCGAAGTGGTGGATCTGTTGGTCTTGCTGCAGTTGATCGCGGATCCGTCGGATCGTCTCGCGCTTGCGAGTGTGTTGCGTGGACCGCTGGTCGGGCTCAGCGACGCGGCGCTCGCACACGTCCTACGACGTGATTGCACCTTTGATCAAACCCTGGATCCCAATACGGATACCCGTGCGAAGCTTCAAGAAGACGACCGCAGTAAGCTCGATGAGTCACGACCGGTACTCAAACGCTTGATCGCGCTTGGCGGCTCGTTTGCGCCCGACGAAGTCCTTCGCGCAATTGTGAGCGATCGCAATTTTGCGGCTGTTTTAGCGGGACTTCCGTTTGCCGCACAGCGCGTAGCTAACGTGGACAAGTTGATCGCGCTCGCGAGCGATGCGGTCGCGCGGGGCGGTGATCAGGCGACCGTCGCGGGCTTTGTGCGACTGGTTGATCAGCTTCGAACGGCCGGCGGACACGAGGCTGAAGCCGATGTAAGTGATGTAAGTGCAGGAGCTGTACAACTTTTATCCATTCACGGTGCCAAGGGGCTCGAGTGGCCCGTGGTCTTTGTCGCGCAGACGTCCCGCCGACGAAGGGTGCACGCTGAGCGAATACTGTTAGACGCGCGTCAGAGAGTGGTCGCGCTTCCGGGTGGGTACACCGCTCCGAGCAGCTTTCAAGACCTTCGTCGAGACGCGCACGCGGCCGAGGACGATGACCAACGGCGACTGTTGTACGTCGCCCTGACGCGCGCACGAGACTTTGTCGTAGTCAGCGGTCCCGCGAGCGACGGCGAGGGTGACTGGCGGACGCTCTCACAGTCACTATTGGGTCTCGGCGCCACAGTCGTACGTGTCCTTCGCCCAGGAATCGACGGCCCCGCGATCACCATCCGCGCGCAGTGGACCGGGACTCATAGCGCTACGACTACGGACGAGCACAATGATGCGCCGCAGGAGCAAGCGCCAATGCCTCGAGAAAATGGGCTCTTGCTCAACGCGAGCGCGCTCAACGAGTATGCGCGATGCCCCAGGCGTTATCTGCACCGGTACGAGCTTGGGATCCCCGAAGAGAGTCCCGGAAACTCATCGCTCATCCAGCTCAGTGAGCTCGTGCGTCGCGTCATAGTTGCGGCGTTGCCATGCGCGCCGGGACAAGAAGCCTCACGGGTTGGGCACGCAATCGCTGCCATGGACGACGGAGCTGACCCTCGGCTTACTGCCGAGGCGACTCGCATCGCGCGCGCTGCGCTGGCGATGACCCACGGTCGCGCGTTAAGTACACCCGGCGCGATCGCGGGCAAAAATATTTTTACGGTGCTCAAGGTTCGGACAGCAGATGGGCGCGAAGTGGTTCTGGATTCGTCAGTTGATTTGCTTGTCGAAGGTGCCGTTCTCGATCCTTCGCAATCCTCGATGACGGTGCTTCGAGTGGTGGTGGACGGCGAGGGCGTTGCAGACGCCGCGTGGTGGCGCGAGGAGCTGTTGGCGATGAAGCTCGCGATGCAGGCGAAGCTGGGCACCGAGCGGCCCGTCGTTGTGTGTCTCTGGTTGGTATCTCTTGAGCACTCTCGGATCTTGTGGCTCGGACCGCAAGACGAGGCGCAAGAACGCGCTCAGCTCGCCGAGGTGGCTGTGGACTTCGCGAAGTCTCGAGCCGATCAGCAATGGGCAGGGCGTCCGCGTGCGCTGTGCGAGCGAGCGCGCTGCGCGTACGTAGCCCGATGCCACGGATAATGTGTGAGCTATGGTAATAGGTGCCAGCTATTTGGCTGGCGATTGTCGCTTTCGACGAAGCGATACACAGACAGCGATCCCTGCGAGTAGTGGCATGAGACCTCGCGGATTTGCGGGCGCAGAGCGGACAGAGCAACCCCCGCCTCCGGTGCGAGGGATCAGGGTTCCGTCGGAATTGCGGCACTGTTCGTAGGTCCGGGGAAGCACTGACGGCTCAACGGTGGTCACTTGTGCGATGTGTGTCGGGAGTGACCCTGCGGTGTAGCGCCCCGAGAAAGTCGTCGAGGGCGCAACCGATTGTCCAAAGGGATATCGAATGGTTCCATCTGTCTCGCGCCGGCCCCAACCAGACAGGCAATTGAGGGGCGGACACGCGGGAGGCGTCACGGTGTTCGTCGTGGCTAAAAACGTATAGTCACGCGCTTTGACACCCTCAGCGCTCGCGCGAAGAAGCAGATCACGGGTGAGCGCACTGGCCGGAAGTTCTGCGCGCAAGCGAGTCAGGATGGGTAAGTCACCGAGGCCCAACCGCGCGGTGGCCAAGTCCTGAGCGGCGGAGGTAGAGGTTCCGTCCGATGAGGGCAGGCTGGGGCGGATGCGAGCTGCAATCCCCTGGAGAACATTTGCGTTTTGCTGGGTTGCGGACTCTGTTTGCCATCCACCGCCAGCGAGCTGGTCCAAGCAACGCGACTCTGCCTGAAACGCATCGGAGCCTGAAATGGGAGCAGCAAAATCAAGGGTTAAGTCCCCTTCGACGTGATCCCGTCCTTGGCTCTGCCGATGATGGGTGCGATCCAGAAGACTGACAGCTGCAACAAAGCCCAGCCGCTCAGGATCCACGCGGAACCCATGCGGCGCGCCGTGCTGGCGGACAAATGCGTCAGGCCGACCGCCATTTAAACGCCGATAAACACGATCACGAGGTTGGAGGATGCGCCAGCAAACCCCACCGTCACCACGGCGATGCCACACCCTGCGCATACGAGCCAAAATGAACCAAAAACCTCTGTGAGTCATTTTTTCAACGTCCAAGCAGATGATCCACGGCGTAATGATTCACCGACGAAAACAATTTTGCTCAACTGCTGCACACGCGTGTAGTCTGTCATTCGTCGCAGCCACGCCGACGATTCTCACGTCGTCGGAGTCGAGCGTTTTTAAATAATATCACTTCAATTTAGATTCAACACCACCCACTGAGCCGGTGTCCAAAACCGACGCATGAGCACCCGCGATGTCACTAGCCTTTCGCACGAACTGGTCCATTTTTCTGGCTGTTTGTTCACTGTCCGCTTGCGCGACCGATGAGCTTGCGGGCCCGGATGCGGCTCGCCGAGATGGCGCAACCCTCGACGCCCCCGCCGTAGATGCGAATGCACGTCTCGACGCGGCCACACCGCTCGATGGCTTCGATCAAGACGTCACCGCAGCAGATTCAAGTGGGGTTGACGGTTTTGGCGTGTCTGACAGCGCAACAGACGGCGCGAGTGTGACTGAGGGCGGTGCAGCTGACGCAGGCCCCGGGATGGAGCTTTGCAACCAGGTTGACGACGACGGTGACGGTCTGGTGGACGAGGGATGTCCTTGTATGGCTGGGGCAACACAGGCTTGTTTTGATGGGCAAGCGGCGTGGCGAATGCGCGGTCGTTGTCGAGACGGGCGGCAGAGTTGCGGAGCAGCTGGTTGGGGCGCCTGCACGGGCTCGCTGCTCCCGGCGGCAGAGATTTGCAACAACGTCGATGATGACTGCGACGGCCGGGTTGACGATGGACTGACGTGCGCATGCCTTGATGGTCGCGCGATGGGTGTGCCGTGGCAGCAGTACTTGGACCCCATGGTTCACTGCTTTATGCGCGATCTGGACCAGAATCCGATGGAGTTTGGGTTCGCAAGCGTTCCGGCGGCCGTCTCGCCTCTGTGGAGCGCCCGCCGCATCGTAACGATCAACTTTAACGATCGCTCGACGTTTAATCCTCCGTTCTGTATGGGCGCGCACACCGGCGGGATTTTTACTTACTTTCAGACCTCGCTGCTCGTGACCGGCGTGGCCCCGCGCTCTGCTTCGCTGACCTGGGGCGCGATTGACGATGGCGTGCAAGTTCGTGTGTATCACCCACGGCTAGCCGGAGGTTTTGTGATCGCAGGGACGGGGTTTGTAGGCGGAGGATCTGTGAATTTGCAGCCCATTCTCACACCTCACGCGACGGCGTATCGGCTGGTGTTGATTCACATCGATGACAACCCAACGACGCGCGCGCTCGAAAACGTTCGACTGTTGATCAACGGTGCGTCGCTGGTCACTTGCGCCATGCCGCAATAGCGCGGGCGAGGCGCGTGAGGCTCAATAATATAGTTCACGTACTATACAGCTCGCCATGGATGACAAAAGAAGATAGCGCGCGAACTATGGCGGGATCGGGACACACAGGCCGCCTACACACAGCACGCTTGCGTTGCAACAGTCGGCGTTGACCGAGCATGTCTGGCCGTCCATACGGCACCCTGGCCTTCCGGCGTCGTTGCTGCGGTCATCGGGCGGTTGGCATCGATTGCCTCGGCAGTTGCTGCT
>JANNCG010001354.1:0-8521 GCA_031386385.1 Myxococcales bacterium | reverse complement strand
GATCCTTTGTGGCACGACGTAATGAAGCTGAACGCCTCGCGAAATCAACCTCCTGTCTAGAGCACTTTTCAGTTGGTGAGATGATGCGCAGAGGCTGGATTCGCACAGTGAAAACGAAAGTCGACCAGCTGCGCGAGTGCTTGGATTTTTATCAAGTTGCGACCGTTGATCAGCTGACCGAATTGGCTCCAGCGACCGTTCATTTTCGTCATGAAACGAAGTTTGAGAGCGATCGATTTGCGCTCGGCGCTTGGCTGCGGAGGGGCGAGCAGCTCGCGACGCTGCACTTAGCCACCACGCCCGAGTACGACAAGAGCAAGTTCGAGAGCCTCGTGCAACGATGCGCGGTGCTCACCTTGCTGCCGATCATTGAGGCGATGCAAAGGCTGCGCACCGAGTGTTTGGCCGCGGGCGTCATTGTGGTGTTTGTGCCTGAGTTGCGCAAATCAAGGGTCTGCGGAGCGTCTCGGTGGATTGGGGGGAGACCGGTGATTCAGTTGAGTTTTCGAAGCAAATCCGACGATGAGTTATGGTTTACATTGTTGCACGAAGCCGCGCACGCGCTGTTGCATTCGCACGATGTGCGGGTCGATGAGCTGAAAGATGGAGGGAGTGACAGCTCGGCGATTGAGCGGCAGGCGGATGAGTTTGCTACGAGCATCTTGATTGCGCCGGACGCGCTCAACAACTTGATTGCAAGTCGATCCAAGATCCGCGCGCGAGACATTGAAGTATTTGCAATGACGCTTTCGGTCGCGCCGAGCGTTGTTGTGGGCCAGCTGCAAAAGCGCAAGGTGCTCAGGGTGGGGCAGTTTCAGCGTCTCAAACGTGTCATTACCGACGACGAGCAGCGTCAGTTAAGCGAGGACTCTGCGAAGGCGTCGGCACCACAAACGTCGGGCCGTAAGCGCTCACGACGCGCGGGGTAGGCAATTCGAAGCCCTCGCATATTTGGGGCTGAAGTCGTGCTTCGAAGCGGGCGCTTTAGTGCTCGAACTGTGCGTCGACGCGCTAACGGGATCGCTGCACCATTGCGCCACGCGAACGACTTGTGCTGAGCGGGCTAAGCAGCAAGCACACTTCTCTCGAACGAACGAAGCGCGCAGCACCAAGAATCCTTGATGAACCGCGTGAGCAGCGAGAGTCGGTGCTGTTCTGATTGCACCAGAGTTCTCGTCGTGAGACCGTCACTCATCGCGACCCACGGGGTGTCGCAAGCGCGAAAGAGAGACGATTCATGCGAAGCAACAATCGAACTCACCGACGCAATCCTGGCGGAACGTACTTTCTCATTGATGGGCAAGCCTCTCAGGTACCGCTTGGCGGCGGCGGTGGATTGCTCCGCGTTGCGGGCGGTCCTCAAGCCGGGATTATCCGTGGCGAACCCGGCTCTCAAATCGGGGCGCGGAAGCAGCTGAGCGGTCGGGGCAAAAACTGAATTTCAGCGAGATTATCCGTCTATCGATAGACGGAGGTGGCCATTTGGGAGCCAACTTTGATCGCGCGAGCGATGGTTTAGGGGTTTGGCGGAGTCGCTTACTTAGGCATCGCTCGGTCCCGCCACCAGCACAAAAATCCCACGAACGGCCGCAGCTGTTCGTCGCCTGCGGGATCGGCAATTTTGTCGGGCCCATTCACTCAACGCACCATGCCCCAAAAACGCGGTCCACAAGTTTGGTAAGTGCTGCGCCGCGCCTCACTTCCACGCGAGCGGAACAATCATCTCCACCAGCTGCAGTCCCGCGCGCACGGTTGTGCGGCGAACCTCTGTGGTGCCTGCGGTGGGTCTGGCGCCCGCTAATTTCAACGCCGATTCGCTGTACACCGCGAGGCCCACTTGCAACCACGGCGCTAACAACTCAGGCACGTCCATCATCTTCGCGACCACTTCGTTGGGCTCATCGCGCACGATCTCGACCTTCGCAAAGTCAAACATCTGCAACATGATCCGCGGCAGTGAACGTGCAATCAAACGTGGCGTCGCGAGACGCAACAGCCAGCCATGCACGCCACCCAAGTCCTTCTTCGCTTGGTACCTCGTGCGATGCAGCAGATAACTATCGAGGGACATTCGTTGGGCGCGTGCTTCGTAGGCGATCAACGTCGGGACGGGCGTGACGTCATAGAGACTCGCGGGCAAAAATCGTTGCGTGATAAACGCGCGCAGCTCTGGTTCTTTGATTTCGTTTTCAAGCGACTGCATCGCGCCACGCACGTGTTCAGTGAAGTACGACTGTGTCCCGAGATACAGCACACCCTTTGCGTGAAAGGGACTCTTCCCGAAAGCGAACTCCGCACCGGGCGCAACCATCGGCGGAACGTCAATCTCTGCCATTTGATTTTGCAGCCTTACCCTGCGGCAAGTCCCACGCACCGTGGCCCGGGACTGTTGGGGCTTTTCCCACTATTTTTTCAAGGAGATTGCCGATCCCTGCTTTGCCGCCGAGGCGATCGAGTAGACCGGTCTTCAGCGCCAACGGCGCGAACCGCAGCGCCAACCCGGGCGCGCTCGCGGCCTTTGGAATCATCGCAAGCACCATCGCAAGATCTGGTCGCGTTGCGCGTTGTTCAAGCGCGTCCATCGCGAGCCGCTCATCAAGCAACCCACGAGACACGAGCGCAGTTAAGTCCTCTCGCGAACTTTGTTGTACAAACCGTCTAAACGCATCCGCGGCACACAAAAGCGGGCCGAACTCTGCGTGAAAGGCTCGTGTGTACCGAGCCACGGACGCTGCGGATCCCGGATCGTCTTGCTTTGCCACTGCGTCTACAAGTGTACGTGCGGCGAGCAAACCCATACCGACCCCACTTCCATGCGAGGCGTGCACCTGACATGCGGCATCGCCGATCAGCGCCACGCCCGCGCACCCAAGCGTGTCATACGGACGCCGCACAGGGATCGCGCCACGACCTCCCCACAAGCGCTCACCGAGCCACGGCGCGCTCGCAACAAACCGATCCACAAGGGTCCCGGCGTCGTCTACTCCGGTGGCCGCGATCGAGCCCGCAAGAATGCCCACTTGATCAAGCGCGACGGTCGTAAAAATCGTCAGCGTTGAGTACCCTCCCGCAGATCCCGGAAAAGCTACATCGTGACCGGGCCGAGCGTGATGCTTAGTTAAAAATGCAGCAAGTCCGTCTCGATCGCGCACCGCGTATTGAAACTCCGCCGCGGTACATCGGCTCTCGGGCTCGGGGTCCGGACACGCTTTCGCCAACGTTGCGACGCGCCGCCGGATGGCTCCTCCGAGGCCACTCGCATCCACCACGAGCTTCGTAGAAATCCTCTGCACATCGGTGCTTGTCTTAATCTCCACACCCGTCACACGGTCTTGCTCAAGCACGACCGCGGAGATCGTCCCGTGCAGTACCTGCACTCCCGCATCCACCGCGTCTTGCACTAAGCGTCTCACTAGCTTGCGCATATCTATGTGGAGAACCGCAGGGTTTTTCAGTGATAACTGCGACTGCGCGCCAGGCGCGATCAAATGAAACACATGGTCCTCCGTGGTCCCGTGCCCGCCGAAGAGCTCATCACCGCTCGGGACGGCAACCCCCGCGCGCTCAAAGCACCACTGCGGAACACTGTTCACCCACCGCGCGCCCGTCTCGCCCATGGGCCGCTTGTCCACCGCGAGCACCTTGAGTCCCGCGCGTGCAAAAAACTGCGCCGCGGCAGCTCCAGCACTGCCGAGTCCAACCACCAGCACGTCCACATATTCCACCAAGCGATTCACTCACGTTTGATGCGTCGCTACAATGACAAATGATCGAAATTCGACGCTCTGAAATTCACAGCAAGCGGAGTAAATAGAGCGCGAATTCTTGAGCAAACGGCGCTTGCTCATCCAGCGTAAGCCCGACCGAGCGCACAGCCTCAGACCAACTTTCTCCCCACGGCACAGAAAGCGCGACCGAAACGCGATCACCGCGCGCGTGAAGGATCCCCGTCGCGCGGGCTTGATCCATCAGTCTTTCTTTGCACGACAACGGAAGCAACGCATCCACCACGCGAGAGTTGTCCAAAAGCGGCTGATTGTTCATCTGTTCGACAACCCACTGCTCGCCGGTGAGGGTCGCGAGGATGGATCCAATCGCAAGCGGTTTGTCCCACGCAAGCAGCCATCGCACCGCACACAGGACTCCGGGCGCAAGTTCATCACCCCGAAGCGTGCGCTCTCGTTCATCGGCGATCGCGTCCAACAGCGCTGTGCGAAACGGTTCTTCGACTTCTTCGCATGCTCGCGCTCTGCGATCGAGCCGTAGTGTTTTTCGTTCGCGATCGATAAAGAGCGCGGCTGTCTCTGCGGTTCCGCGTCGGGAGTGAATGGTTCGCTCAACGATCGTCGCGTCGGGACCCGTCCAAGAGACAACCCGCTGCTCGAGCACTTCAGTGCGCTCACCAAAAATCGCTTTGAGCAGCTTATCTTCAGGTGAAAGTGAAATATCTGGCACCGGGACATCAACACTCGCCAGTCGGCCTCCCCGCGAGATCCGTTCGCCAACCGATGCGAGTGCCTCACCGCTGTCGCCCCCGGTCCATGCTTGCGCCCCATACCGGGTGTCGCGCAACTCTGCGCTGACCTCTCGTCCCGCACGGGCACACAGCGCATCTCCGATGGAGTTGCGACTTACCCAAATCGACCCATCGGAGACGCGCGCGTCAAACCCCACGCGCACAGTCACACCGAGCGCGAGGGTGTTCTCCGCGGCCTGGGATGTTCGCGCGTAGACCGTCTCGCTCGCAGTGATCCCCGCAGAGGCAACGAGGGTCTCTTGCCAGAGCGAATCGTCTTGCCCTCGGCTCGCGCGACGTTCGATCCACTGCGCGATCCCATCCATCTCTACCGCGATCGCGTCCTCGGTCACCACGAGCACCCGCGTGTCCTTTGCAAACGTTCGCACGGTACCGCCCAAGCGTGCGATCACCGGCGTGAGCTCGCTCTGCACTGGCGCGGCATGTGAGCGCGCGAGGATCATCGGCGCGCGAGCGGGCACCGACCCGCCAAGCGCGAGCGCCTTAGCAATCGAACGCACCGTGATGCGATCGGGCCGCAGGATGGTGCCGTCGCTGCGTTGTTCGCAAAACGGTAGTTCTGCCATGGTGCCTTTTTTTTCTGGGATAATCCCCCAACTTGGCGGCGCTACGATGTGAGACGGGACCCGCACAGACCGCGTCAGCTCGGCGGTTTCGATGGGTCGCACAAGGTCGCACCGTGGCGTGTGCTCGTCGCTACGCAGCCGCGCACGAAGCAGCAACGAGAGAGGCTTCGGGTGCCATACGTCACAGGGCATCCAATCGAACTCAGCTCTGCGTTTTTGTCTCGTGCTGGTCCCAAACGAACACTGATCTCCCGCGCCAATCGCGTGTTGCCACGAGAGAAATAAGCCCCGCCGCAACCACCGCGCAAGCACCAGTCCGGGCCCCAACACCCGTAGCGGAGCGACGGTACTGTTCGCCAGATCTCTGCCCTGCTCCGAGCGAACCCAAGCCACCACACGGATAAAATCCGCCTCGCTCCACGCTTGTCCCGCAGCCCTCTCAAACAACGTCTGTGGCGCCACTATCGCGGTGTTGTCCTGCGGCAAACGCGCAGTCGCACAAAACTGCGCCGCACTCAGCGCGGCCTCGCGGTCATCGCGAAGGATGACCGGTCGAAGCTCTGGCTCAGCGACGGTGAACTTCTTTCGTCCCTTCTCAATGCGCGCGACCGTTTGCGTTGTCCACGCAGACGACAGGCTGTCTTCCGCAAGTCGCAGTCGAACCTGAACGCCCTGTGCCACTGGCGTAAACTCCAGGCAATCTCCCCACAGATTGCCATAGCACCAGCCGCGCTCAAACGGCGCCAAGCCCATGCAGGGACCGAGCTCTGATCGAATGATTCGGTGCTCGCCATCCACGAGCACTATCCCCGAGGAGGTGTCGAGAGCTGTCTCTCCCGCATACAGTTCTTGTTCGTGGATGTCGTCGACATCGCCATTTTCTGCGAGAATGATTTGACGTAGGAGCAGCTTGATCGGCGAAGCAAAGGTCATTTGCGAGCGCTCACACTCGTGCTCACTGAAGCGCGAGCGATCGAGGGTCAGGCGCTGTAGCTCGAGCTGCCAACACCCACTCTCGCTTTGTTGCGCCTGAAATTCTTGGCCGAGCTGTGACAGATACCCTGTGTCGGTATTGCGCAAATTCTCCCACGATGTGCGGACATAGTCGCGCTCGATCACGGCATCACAAAAGCCGCTCGCTGCATGATTTGTGTGTGAACGCTCGGCATCGGAAAATTGAACCGTAGCAACATTCGTTTCACGCACGTTCGAAATGAGCTTGCTGCGTCGTCGCTTGCCGCGCGGCCCGGCGTGGTCACTGTGGCATCCGAGGGCTGCTCTGACGTCGGCTCAATCGTGACGGTCATTGCAAACTCCACCACCGTCCCTGGGGTGAGCACGCGAGCCGACACATAGGCTTGCTCTGCGCAGTATCCAATACGCCCCAGGTTGCGCATCATGATCCGACGATATAGCTCTGGGGCACCTGCACCGGCGACGCTAGGATTGCCGCGCATGATGATCCGTGGACCTCTGCTCACGGGGCTTGGAGCCAGGCCATACCGCGCGCCGCCCTGCGCGATCCCCCAGCGAAACCCTTCTTGTGTCTGGCCATCCGTTGGCGCATCCCCTGCGGAAGAGAACGCGTCCGCTTCACCGGTCAGCGCAGCAGACGCACCCACCAATGCTGCGGCCACAGCCACGCGACTAGCCCCTTTTCCACGCAGCGGAACAACGTCGCGCTCGCTGGGATTTTCGCCGCAGAACGGACATCGGTGCTCTGTCTTACGTACGTGTCTCAAGCAGGATTCACAGGCTTGTAGAGGTGTTGTGGTTGGTTGGTTCATTTGCGCGCTTGCTGGTGATTGTAGTTGAGATCGCTAACCCAGGTCATGCATAGAAACACCCATCACTCCGGCGTCGCTGTCGCTGGTTGAGTATGTGGTGGTGCTTGAGCTGGTGCACTTGAAGCACCAAGTGCATGACCGAAAATTTTGGGCGGCCCTCGCACGCCTGACGGGGCGCCAAAATGTGCGAAATTGCAAATTTGTCTCCTGCTTTTTCAGCGAGATTATCCGTCTATCGATAGACGAACTCGCTGCAAAAGTGAGCGATCGGGACAACGGTGCGAGCGGATCAACGGGAGGTAGTGTCCCAACCGGCTTGGCGAATCCACTATCATCTTCAATGTCGCGTTCGCGGCTACACGCAGCGACCGGTGTCACGCCAGTGGATTAGAAATTCGGTCGAAAGTAATTTTTCCGTCGCTGAGGCTCAACCGGTATACTCGTTTCTGATGTCACACCGACCCCGCTGGCAAGAAATGTTAAACTTGTGCAACGTCGAGCGAACCGAGCTGTCGCCGAATTTGTGGGCGGAGAGGACGTACTCCGTTTCGGGCAATCTACGCGAGTTGGTCGACAACCCGACGCCAGCGAAGGTGCTGGTCAACGGTGTGATGGGATCTGGTAAAACAACTGAACTTCTCAAATTGGCGCACGCGGCGAAGGACGAATTTTTCGTCGTCTATCTTGATCTTGCCCGAACGACCTCACAGGTGTTTCATGACTCGTCTGCCTTGCAAGAGTTGACGGCGTGGGAGGTCTGTTTTTTGTTAGGTCTGGCGGCAATTGGCAAGTCCGAAGACGAACACATTATCAAGTGGTCGAATGAAGACATGAACGATTTGGACGCTGCGTGGCGCGCTGCGGTTCCGGCGGATAGCGGCCGGACGATTGACCTCTCAGCGATCGCGAAGGCGCTTGCAAAGGGTGCTGGTGGACTGCTTGGAGCGACTGGCCATCCCTTGGTAGCGTCCGCCGTCGCAGCGTCCGAGTCGCTCGCTGATGGGGTAAAGAACTGGTTTCAAATAGGTGTCAAAGGCCGGCCAGATTTTTCGGCGCAGACCGACGCGATCAAGGCGATGCTCGCCGTCATCAATCGTATTTTTGGCAAAATCGCCCAGACGTACCGGCCCGTGATGGTGATCGTGGATGGACTTGATCGCATCGCCTCGCGCGAGCGCATCGAAGCGTTGTTTATCACGTCTGACATGCTCGGTCGGCTCGACGCGCGTACCATCTTGTGTGCTCCGTTCGCACCGCATCGATTTCTCCAAGCGTATTTGGCGCGGCAATTTCGACAAGTTCGGTTGCTGTGTGAGCCCGTCGTTGATTGTAGGTCAGTCTCGCGCCAGACACTTCAGCGGGACGCGCGGGGCATAAGCGTGCTCAGCACCATCTATGATTTGCGCGCAAGCAGGTGTGGTCTCCAAACTGCACTCACGCGCGAGCAGTTGGCGCGTATCGCTTTCTATTCTGGGGGACGACTGCGAGAGTTTGTCAGGATGTTAGAGCAGTTGAGTTTAATTGGGTGGCGCGAGAACAAGGCCACTCTGAGTGATGCAGACATTGATGCCGTGCTAAGAGACGTTCGGTTGACCGTTGAAGAGGGGCTCCACAAAGGTTTTCTCAACGTG
>JANNCG010001344.1:0-2074 GCA_031386385.1 Myxococcales bacterium | reverse complement strand
GCACGATCCCCTCGGCGCCGGTGTCACCGACAAATCCAATGACCGTCCCCACAGTGACCGTACGCCCCTTGCGAATACCGGGCGCGATTCCGTCTAAGTGTCCGTGAAGCGCGAGATAGGTGCGGGTTGTGGTCCCTTCGCGAAGGACGTGCGACAGGATCACGGTGGTGCCAAACAGGTGTCCCGCGTACACCACTTCGGCTTCGCCCTGTTGTCCTCGCAACGAGATCACTCGTACCGGTGCGCCGCGGTCTTGCGGCAAATCGACGCCACCGTGTCCAACCGCTGAGAAGTCCGGACCTCGACGCTGCGATGAGTCCACTCGTCCGAGGTCGTAGCCCGAGGTGACGGTGTGCCCACCCCAGGGGAGCGTGGGGTATTCATAACGATCGTACGCAATGGGCAGGTCAGGACGCCGGGGAATATGCTCGTAGACCACCAAGTTTCCGCCTCGATCAGTGTGCGAATTGCTGACCAGTGAGCCGGTGACGTCGTCGGGGGCGACCGAACGCAGGGCGACGCACACGGTGTTGAGAGACACTTGTCCCGGAGGACACACTGCGGCTTGGATGCACTCTCCTGACGGACGGCGTGCAGCGCAGCGAAAGACCCCGAGCGTCTGGCTGAGCGACTGGATCGCGATCGTTGCGGAGTGGGTTCGTGCGCGCAACGAGACTTGCGAAGTGTTCAGTGCCAACACAGCCATCAGGGCTGTGGGCGGGAGCCATGCTGACGGTCTACCGAGGTTCACGCTGTCTGTGGTCGTAGCTCAGGAACGCTGTCGCGCAAGCGCTCTCGGTCACGCTCTGCAGCGGCTTTTTCTTCATCAAGGTTTAATCGCGCTGCGCGCTTAAACAACGTGATCACTAAGGGAATAAAATTCGGGTGGACGTTTTGCAGCACCTCTGGCGAGTAGTACTTGCGGGCTTCAAAGTGAAACGTCTTTAAGTTATACCAAGGGATCCCAGGGTACTTGTGGTGCTCGTTGTGAAAGATGGTTCCGCTCCAGAGCCAATCGAGCAGGGCTGAGTCTGTGGCGTACGTCCGTGACGAGTATGCATGGTCGGCTTTGTACTCAATCCCAAAGTGCTCACACATGCTGGTCATGCTAGCGACCATCGCGCCCAATGTGAGCTGCGTGATCGCGACGCTCCAAAACGCTACGGGGTTCATGATCATCCCAAACATTGTGAGCACTCCGCCGATCATAGCGAGCTCAAAAAACATCCGGAGCTTGAGCGCCATGGACATCGAGCGTGCATAGCGCTGGACTTCAAAAGCCCAATAAATGGGATAAAATCCAGCATAAATAAACACGCGTAAAAAGCGCGCCATGGACGGATTTTTCGTAAACCGCGAGACCGTCACACGGTCTACATCGTGTGGCATGTTCACGATGCGGTGGTGGTCCAGGTGGTATGTGCGATAGAGTGTATAGCTCATAAGCGTTGCACTCCACGCCCAAAACCCAATGAGGTATGTGAGCAGCGGTGACTTTGAGACCGTGTCGTGCGCGGCGTCGTGGCCGATAGAGCCGAGCCCACGGACCAGCGAGCCAATCGCGATCCCGCACAGGATCCCGACGGCGATTGCCACGGGCTTGGTGTTGGTCTTTGCGACCTCGTTGGCGACGAAACCAAACGCCGTGACAAGCCCCCAAAAAAACGGAAGTTTCAGCAAATACAGCGGCTTTCGCTTGTACGCTCGCTGAAGCACCTCACTAGGAACCGCTTGCATCTGAAGACCCGGATTTTCATCAGAAACTGGATATTCATATTCATGTCCCGGAGGGCGCCACACCTAAAGATGGTCCTAGTGCAGGGGTCGGAATGTGCGCAGCTTTGGTTTCAGCTGTCACGAATATACCCGTGCGCTCTGACGTGGCCATGACCGGCGAAATCACTTTGCGGGGCGAAATATTGCCAATCGGCGGGCTGAAGGAAAAATTGCTGGCGGCTCACCGCGGCGGAATCACGACAGTCATCATCCCTGAAGAGAATGAAAAAGATCTCGCAGAAATTCCGAAGAACATCAAAGACAAGCTGAACATAGTTCCTGTTCGTTGGATAGATCA
>JANNCG010001314.1:0-10107 GCA_031386385.1 Myxococcales bacterium | reverse complement strand
TGCTCTAGTCGACTGAGCGGCACAAAAACGTGCTGTGTCCACCACTGTCGCTCGTGCATCAAGTCGAGCTGACGCCACAGCTTTCGTAGTTCCGCCGTCGCGTCAAACTCCTTCGCGCCGTCGCTAATCAACAGTCGAATGTGTGGAAATTGACTCAGAATTAGCTCCCCCACCTGTGCCTCTCGCGCGTGCCATCGACGCACATCAAGCACCACACCGCTGCTTGGCTCCATCGTCACTTTGGTGCCCTGACTACTGAGGGGGATATCGTCGATCGCGACCGCTTTGACCTTGTGCAGGTGCAGCGCGGGCAGCGTGATCAAAAGCGTTCGTGCAAAGCGACCGGCCTCTTTGAGAAACGTCCCGACGGTACCGAGCGAGATGGGATTCGGCGAGCCATAAAGCAGGGAAAGATGCTGGACAATGGCACGATCTGTCATGCCTCCACCGTGCAATTGCAGGATGATGGCGCGTAGTTTGCGGTCGCTTATCGAGCAGGGCGGAAGAGCCGTCAGCGGTGAGGCGTCAGCGGAGGCAGACCAAGGCTGCAGCACTTTGGGATCTGGACCGGGCGCCTCGTCCATGAGGGCCTCTAGCGCCCATGAACGCCAACGGTACAGAGTGGGTTCGCTGACACCAGCGCGCTGCGCGATCTGTGCAACGGGCGTGACTCCCTCGTGCATCGCGAGAATCGCGGTGAGTCGGTGTTGGGATTTCTGGACGGGAGACAGCAGATTGAGACACACTTGGTTCGTGCTTCCTCCGCAGCGCCTCTGTCGCCAAAACGTTTGGCGCTGCGGAGAGCCATTCTACCGGCGCTCAACCCAACGCTCGCCCCATTTTCTCTCGCGATCTCAGCCCCTCAAATCACACCGTTTTGAACGGTCCCACACAGACAAACGTCGGCAGAATCGAGGATTGTGCGCTCATCAAGGGATATACACGTCCGGGGTGAACATTCGCAGCGCTGAAACCAACGCCCGTGGCTCGCGAATGGGGCCGTTGTCATCGGCGGTTCCATGGATCACTTGAGCGCTGCGACGGGCCAGCTTCGAGAGATAGACGTTCGTGTCGCCAACGTCACCATCGTCGCGATCGCAACCCCCGTTGCGCACCCCGCCAATGGTCCTCTCCCATTCTCACGCGTCGCGTGAGGGCGGTTGTCCATTCAGCGATCCTGTTGCTCAGGCATTGCAGCGAGCGCACGACGCGCGAATGCCACAACCGCTGGTGAGAGCGACGTGAAGTGATCGCCTGCGATGAACTCCACCGTCAACTCGGCCCGGGTGGCGATGGCATTTCGCTGAGAAATGACCGCAGAGCGAGCTAACGAATCACGTTGTCCAACGAACGCGACATGGGGCCGACGCATTTCGGGCAAGTGTGCGATCAATGTTCGAAATTGCCGCTCCGTCGGATTCTCCACAACAAACGGCGCCATTTCACCGAACCCCTGCAGATCGTCGTCGCTGTAGATTCCACCGGCACTCCCAGTCAACACCAATGGAACCTCCGGAACCAACGTCAACAGCGACGCCAACATTCCCCCGGAACTGTGCCCAAACGCTGCGATACGCGTGCGATCGATCCCCGGTTGTGCCGCAAGAAAGGTCACCGCAGCGACAGCGTCGTCGAGCTCGCCGTAGGCCATTTCAAACTCGCCGGAATTGCCGTTTTCGCCGCGAAGCGTTGGGACAAAGAGCGCGAATCCTGCGTCCAAAAACGGGCGCGCGTCCTCGAAGTCCTGCGCACCAAACGCCCACCCACCATGCAAATACAACATGGCTGGCACCGGTCGTTCGCCGCTGCGAGTCGTCGCTGCTGGCATCGCAAACCAGCCCCACAACCGATTGCCACCCGAGAGGTACTCCACGCGCGTGACTCCAACCGGAGGAGTCTCAACGTTGTAGGGTTGAGGGGAGGGGCCGTGGCGCAGTAGCTGAGTTCGGTGCGTTTGATGGCTCACCCAAAAGCCCCCCTGGCTTTGCGCGGTTGATGAATGTGCTCTGCGCGAACGATTGCACGAAGGAAGCGTGGCCAGCAGCGTCACGACCAAGACAACTCGATTCAGTTTTCCCATCTGCACACAGTCGATGGTAGCAGCGTTGTCCTTGCGAGCCCATCGCTGTCAGCGTTGTTCCCTACCTTTTCGCAGCTACGCGAGATGCTGGTCCCGATTGTCTTCGCGGTTCCCAGTGGAGGGAGACCTGAGTATCGTGGGTCGGACCCAACTTCCCCACGCATTTCGCACTGAGTCCGAACAATGAACCGTCACTATTTCAGCCAAATTCTCAGCAGTATATTGCTTGCCATGGAAGCTGGTTGCTCTCAAAACTCTCGTGCAGCGGGAGGGCAAAACCAACCGCAGTATTGCGAAGGTGGCGTTGGGATAATCCAAGAGAACGGTCTCTGCGCTTCAACGCCTGGTGGTGGGCCCTGTGTCTACGTCACTGTCAGCGATGCCTTGACACATCGACCCATCAACGATGTGAGTGTTTGGATTGAGCGTAGGTTGCCCATGGCAGCGAAAGATGCCCGATCCACAACGCACAATGTATGAGCAATGGCTCTGCGAAAACGCGCTGAAATCCCTGCAAGCGGAGATCGATCAAGCGTTGAACAGCAGCCATGAGCTGCGCCAAGTGGTGGACCAACTGTTAAGGCGGCCGTTGCGCAGTTCATCGCTCGTGGAGGCATTTAACGCGCGCATTCGCGTGCTACAGACTGCTCGCCGCAACGTGAGCGATGAGTTGCTTGGGCTCGCAGCCTTGCAGTGGGACATCAATACACGCGAAGATCGACCGCGAAAAGGCAGCAGCCCGTACAATCTGGTGGGCGTCCTCGTGGCGACGACCGACGACAATGGTGGGATGTTTTGCTCGATGAAATGGACGCCAGCGAGCAGCGCCAAAAACATTGAGTTGCCACCTGACCGCGACAGCATTGGAGACACACTGCGCTTGGCCTAAGCAGCAGAAACGTCGATGTCTGTCCGCAATTCGTCTCTCAGAAACTCAAGCCTCGATTTGAACGGTCCCCCTTCGCGAAGCGCTCAGGGTCCCATCGTCATTGGCATCTGAAGGTTGACCTCATGTGAGATCGTCACTTTGCTGAGGATTTTGAGCCGGATTGTCAGATAATTTGCTCCGTTTGCGCGCGAAGTTTCGCTTGCCTGTGAGATAGGCGCACACGCGTCTCCATCCTCGGCAAATGACGAGCACCCCTGGACGACGCCCTCTTGGCCAGCCTCCCATCGAGGCGAGAACCTGGATCACTTCCCACAGCGTCAGTGGCCTATCTGGCAGATCGTAGTTGTCCTGGCACTCCCTGATCGCTTCGATTTGTTCGTCGCTGAATTCTTCGCTCGCGGGCGTCTGTGGGTCTTGCAACGCAAGCAGTTGCCACCGAAGAAGAATGGCTGCGGTTGCCGCAAGAATAATGTTCCAGCGATAGCGGTGCGCCGCCGCGCCCAGTTGCGAAGACTCTAGTTCGGTCCCCGCACTTTTGAGCGCCTTGTGAAACTGTTCAATGCGCGACCGATATTGATAGCCTTCAATCACACGTCTCACCTGCTCTGGCGTATCAATCGGAAGGGTGGTCAACAAGATCCACTCTACGGGCTTTTTTTCCGTGTTTCGTTCTCGCACGCACACCACATGGAGGGGCAATGGTGTCAGGTGATTGCTCCACTGATCACGGAGACGCAACGTCATTTCTCGCGCTCGTACATCCACAACAACGGTCCGCTCGGGACCAGCTGTCGTCGCACTGAGCGTCAATTCCATCGCGTCGATCGGGAACGTGGTGCGGACTTCCGCCCGAAGGTACTTGCGATCTTCGAGCGGGAGTTCGTCATCCTCCCACAATCGTCGATCCGAGCTCGAGCGCACAATGGAATGCTCGTTGTCCTTCGGTTGAGCTTAGGTCCAACAACACCGGCCAACAATCTGCGCCACGATCGTGGACAAACACCCGCTGTACGTCAGGACATCGCTTCTCAAACAACTCCCGCGCAAATCCGCGGGAATCCAACCAACGTTGGGTCTCTTTGTCCTTCACAGGCATGCGCGCTCGATCAGAACTCGTTCGTTTGGTTGGGCGCTGCCAACATTGCAAACCACCAATTCCCAGAGGAATCGCACGGTGATCTAACACCAAGTTGGTGTGCATTTGATCGCCACGAGCGCCATTGCGAACGCTGCAGAGGCGACCTGTTCCCTTCGTTCGTTTGCTGTCCGACACAGCGGCAGCACATCCATCGGTGACGATGAAAACCGCTGGGCACAAGCTGGCTTTTTCGGCCGTGGCCATCACGGCCGCCTCAAGCATGGCCTCTGGATCGACGTGCGGATTCTCAACAAAATCATACGCCGCACAGAGTTCGGAAACGATCTGAAACACCTGGGAGATCGATCCACCGGGCTGTCCGAGCAAAGTTTCGGTCATTCGCACACTTCGCTGCAAGCACACAGCATCTCCCACAAACCCTGAGGAATGCCAATGACGATGGGGCTCCTGAGCGCTTCGCGAAGGCACTTGCGCGGATGTCTTGCTTCCGCGCGGGGTGTTCCTCGTTCAGATACAACGCTAAAACTTCCCACTTCCTCTGGCGGGCGGTGCTAGTTTGGCTGCACAATTTGCAGTGAATGTACTTGGTCGTCTCGCAACAGCGCGACGCTCAACGTGCCGTTGCCTCGTAGCACCGGAAGCTGTGTGCGCAGACGGATTGTCCCTGGACGCGCGGGAAGATACAGTGTTGCGCCATTGTACTGTGCAGGGGCGCGACCAAAGCTCAGCCCTCGCTGCCACATCCACCGTAGAGGGGACGACTGCGGTTGCGTTGCTGATTGCGCGGCAAACCCAAGACGCCAAGCTGAGGGGAGGGGGCGATAGTGTCGAGGTTGAGCGCTCTCACGATAGCGCCATTGACCGTCATGATGTTGCTCTTGAAAGACCATTGTCTCATCGCGAGGTACCGGCGTTTGCGTCACCGTTCCCTGAGGAACACTCAGCGTGACTTCCAGCACAGACCCGTCCCAACGCGAGGACACAATCTGCGGAATTTCTTGTGAAAACACAGGAAATCCGCTCGCGTCCACCGTGAGAGCTTGTCCCGGTTCGCAGGCGCTTCGCTCGCGGGTTGCTACGGACTCAGGGATCGCTAACGTGCTGCACGCTCCGCAAGAGCATCCGTCGCAAACCGGAAGGTCACCGTCATCTGGCCGACCTGCTTGGTGCCTCAACCACTGATCCAGCGTGAGCTCATCGCCGGTGCTCGCGTGCCACTGTGCCTGTGCGGCTTCGAACTGTCTCAATAATGTTGGGCCAATATAGCGCAAGTGCCAAGGCTCGTACTCGTAGCCCGTGCGTGGATCAATGGTGTGCCACTCACTCTTAGTGGTGCACTCTGAGTCGTTTTCGCGAGCATCTGGATGAAGGGGGTAGGAGAGCGCAAAGCCGTACTCTCGCGCATGAGAGCTTAGCCATCGACCACCAGAAGAGCAGCCAAATCCCGTGCGAAACACCGGTCCACTCGACGCCCACTCACGGGTAAATAAGTCGAGCGTTGTGCCCAATTGATGTTGGCTGTGCCCGGCGAGGGCCGATTGTTTGGCCGCTCCGCACATCCCGTCTTCGTCCTCTTCAGCCCATCGACGAAAGACCGCACACTGCGTTGGATAACGTCGAAATGCTGAGTGAACTTGTCCCGCAACGTCAGCCGTTCGCATGGCGGCAAGCATCAAGCGAAGGGACTCAGCCGCTTCGCGTCGGAGGCACTGCCCCTCGGGAGGCTCGCACTGCTCTGGCGTGGCGGGTTGCATCGTGCGCACGTTGATCAAATCGGTGGGTGCCCAGCTCGGAGGCAACGCGCTTGCAGCGCCGCGAGAGACCACCGCATCGAGCCCCGAGCCATCCACCGCGGAGTACCCAACGTCGTGAGGCGCTAGAAAATGCCCCCTGCCATCGTTGCGTGTGAGCATCGAGCACAAGCCGCTTGTGTGCGCTGCGAGAGCAGAAATTCTGCGCGGACTGAGGGCTGTGGGTGGGGTCGTACGAGGACTCGTTTCCGACTGGGATACCTGCAAGGTGCCTGGCGCATTGGTGCGCAAAACCTCAGGAGAAACAACTGAGATTGCTCTTGCCGTCGCTGAAGGCAATGGTGGCCGGCCGCCGGCACCGCGAGAGCGAAAAGGGCCACTCAGCATCAAGGGAGGGGCGAGCGCTAACAGCAGGACACCAACCGAGCGAGGTCGAAAATAGCGAGACACAGCGATCGTGGATCTATTGGACTTGGGTCCCGACAGGCCACTTTGTGGCAGCGATTCTATGTTTTGTGAACTGCTCGAATGTGAGCGTGAGCCAAGCTGCCCGGGTCACTCAAGGACGAGGGGAAGAAACATTTGCCCCTCGCGACGACGAACCAGAAGTGTCAAGCGGCGATCTTGTGCGGCCTGATCGAGCGCTTGCGCAGTGCTTGGGGGTGCTCCGTCGACGCGTAAAATGATGTCTCCTCGGCGGACCCCGGCGTCGTCGGCAGCGCTTCCGGCTTCGACGTCCACGACCCCGAGCGCGGGTTCGCGAATGTGGAGCCGTTCAAGCAAGCGGGGATCGATGGTGGCGATGCGGATTCCGTGTCCTTGGCTGCGGCGAACATTGCTCGTAGCGATCTCTGCAACCGGAACATCCTGCGGCCCCGGTCGATGTGCAGACGTGAGCTGAATAATGCTCGCCTGAGCGCCCCGCAAGATGCCGATGGAGACGCGTTCGCCTGGAGACTTGCGTGTGATTGTCCGTACAAAATCGTGCGCATCACGGATGGGTTGGTTGTCAATGGTTGTGACCAAATCGCCCAAACGGATCCCTGCTCGTCCCGCCGGAGTCTCACTGTCAACCGCGCTAATGAGCGCGCCGAAGGTTGTGCCGATCGCCAGATTCTGCGCGAGCGCGGGCGATACATCTTGCACGCCAACACCAATCCATCCGCGCTGAACACGCCCAAATCGCAGCACCTGATCGACGACAAACTGCGCGATCCGCGAGGATACAGCGAAGCCAATCCCTGAGTTGCGCCCTGCGATCATGGTGTTGATTCCAAGCACCTCGCCGCGAAGGTTCAGCAGCGGTCCGCCTGAGTTTCCGGGGTTAATACTCGCGTCGGTTTGCAGGTAATCTTCGATGTCGTTGATCCCCAAGTTGGCTCGCCCCGTGGCGCTAATGACCCCGTGGGTGACCGAAGCTTCAAGCCCGAGCGGCGCCCCCAGCGCGATCACCCATTCTCCCGCGCGGGCCGCGTCCGAGTCTCCGAGCCGTGCCGCAGGAAGCGAGCGTGCCTCGACTTTCACGAGCGCTAAATCCGTCGAGCGATCCGCGCCCAAAACGCGGCCACGCAGAATTCTTCCGTCCCGAAGGTGCACCGTGATGCGTCGCGCTCGCTCAATCACGTGGTAGTTCGTTAGGATCACGCCATCCTCGCGGATGATCACTCCAGAGCCTGACCCATGAACCATCTGACGTCCCCCAGATGCCTCTGCACCGGGATCGCCAAAAAATGGGTTAAATCCATTAAAATTCTGCGCTTCCGCCTCGGACTCTACCTGGAGGTAGGCGATAGTTGGCAGCATATGCGCGGCGACATCGGCAAAGGCTCGTCCCAGCTCGCTGGCTTGAGTCAACGCAACCGAAGTCGGAACCGTCGAGATCGGTTGGGTCGTCACCGCCGGTGCGGTCGTCATTTGCCCGCCCACCAGGGGCGCGGTTTGAGCCGACGAGCCGTTGGCACACAGCAGCACTGAGGCAGCAAAAGGGCTGAAAAATCGACGTATTGAGAGGTTTGTCATAGGGTAGGACAGCTTTGATTGGGGAGTTTTTGGACGCACTTGGTGGCGTTGGGTCTCTCCATCTATTGAACGCGGGAGGAGGCAAAGGTGTTTCACTTGTGACCGTTTTGTATCGAACGCGTTGACGGTTACGAACAGACCGTGGCATACGCGATTGCGATGCAAAGGTATTTGCTGTTGGTTTGTTTGGTGTCCACGTTGGCTGGATGCGCTCATGGTCCATACGAAAACTTGTTTGGAGATGGTGCCTATCGTTTGGCGCCTCGTGAGTTTAATACTGGGACTTCCGGGACGGACAACTGCCCTGGCGAGCTGTTCGCGTTTGCGTCCGAAGGTGCAGCCACCTGCTCGAGCGCGCCACAACAGTGTCGGGCTGACGCAACGAGCCTGCGAATCAACTGCTTCTGCGTCGCTCGAAGCGATGCCGGCACCGGTCCCGGCGTCTGGAACTGTCGCTAGCTCGACCACTCTTTCATGACAATAGCCAAGCCGAAGGCCACTCCGAAGGCCACTTCAAAGGCTAAGTCCAAAGACAAATCTCCATTGGTCACACCTGCTGCACTGGCCGTTGAGCGCCGTGCCGGGGTTGCCTATTGGATCGTGAAAATCGAGCAGGATGTCTATCCATGGTCCCAATTCATCGCAGACAAGCGCGCGGTTTGGGATGGTGTCCGCAATTACACCGCACGCAACAATTTGCGCGCGATGAAGCTCGGCGATGTTGCGCTGTACTATCACTCAGGCGAAGGCAAGGCGCTTGTTGGGATCTCCAAGGTGTCGCGAGAGGCCTTTGCGGACCCCACCGCGAATGAGGGCGAAGACTGGTCGGCAGTTGAGCTCGTCCCGTACTGCGCGCTGCATAAATCAGTCACGCTTGACCAACTTCGATCCAACACCTTGCTCGGTGCCATCATGCTGGTCCGCCAGCCGCGGCTGTCGGTGAGCTCGATGACACCTGCACAGTTTGACGAGGTTCTTCGGCTCAGTGGGACGACTCTGGCAGCGGTGTCCTAACGGATTTGCCAAGCACCTTGTGCGCAACATTGTGAGCGTCTCCTCGGTGCTGGGCTATAGTCATGGCTGTGATACTTACTGGACGATCGACGACGTTTGCCCCTGTGGTGTGCCTGCGCGCGGCATGCATTTCAGTCTGTGTTTTGTCAGTCGGATCCAACGCGTATGCACAATCTGCCGACAACAGTGCGCTGCAGGCGTTGCCTCCGCCTCCGCCTCCAGACCCAACTCCAACGACTGATCCGCAGCCGCAAGCTCCCGCCGTGAGCACGCCCACAGCTGCGGCGGTAGCACTCCCTGGAGCGATCGTCGCGACCACGCCACCGCCACCGCCGCCACCAAGCAATGTGCTCGCGGGGATTCCATTGCCGGTTTTTTCGCAGACCGTGAGCTCGGATCGACGCGCTGAGAGACGATATCGACGGCTTGGAGTGGTCCTGCACGACTTTGCCGACGACGACCGCGCCCACTACAACGCCGCTGGATACCCCCTGTTGATTGGCGGAATCGGAATGGGAATCGCTGCGGGTTTGATCGAAATTTTTCCTCCCACCGGGCTGAGTCCCACGCTCGTCCATGTGTACGCCTTGTCATTTGGGACGATCGCACTTACCGCTCTTGTCCCTGGAATTTTGCTGCTCGCTCGCCGGTCGCCGTATGAAAATTTGGCCGTGCAATACGACCAAGACCAAGGGAGTCCTCAGCAACGATACGCCGCCACCATCAGCCGCTGGCAGTCGATGGTTGCAAGTGAGCGCTCATCGCAGAGAATTTCGGCCATCACGACGATTGTGCTTGGGGTCCTGATGGTTGGGTCAGGGATTGCGCAGGTCGCTGGCGCTCCCGCAAGTTTCGGTACGGGTACAGCCCAAGCCGCGTTGCCATTTGTGTTGGGCGGAATGCTGATTCCCATGGGAATCTTCACATTGAATCTACGACCCGAGAGCGAGCGTTCGCTGCGCGCGTTTCAGTTTGCGCAAGGCGACACTCCCTAAAGGGACCCGAAGGTAAACTGCTCTAAAGCTTCTTCTCAAGCGCACGTTGAACGGCGCCCTTGGGATGCACCACGCCCCAACCCTGGCGATCTGTGCTCACGTCCGGAAGTCGCACCGCAGTGTCGATGAGAATGCGCTTGATTTGAATGGGCGTGAGTGTCGGGTTGGCTTCAAGCATCTGCGCGACAATACTGGTCACGATGGGCGCCGCAAAGCTGGTCCCGTCGACGTGTTTGTAGTGCGCGGAGACCAGCTTCTCG
>JANNCG010001301.1:0-1910 GCA_031386385.1 Myxococcales bacterium | reverse complement strand
CGTCGGACTGCAAGGCGAGAGTCTCGACTTTGGCAAGCAGCCTTGATCGAGTCTGCTTCGCGGACTGCAACCAATCTTCAACCACGCCTTCTTTTAACTTCGCGTAAAGTTCCGCAACGATTGGATCCGTGCTGTATTTAGCCCGGTAATTCTCGATGGTTCGGCGCGAAACGTTGTGCTTCGCCGCCGCCCCATCATCGCCAGCCTCGCTTGCATCGACGAGAATCCTCGCGACTCGGTCAGGGCTGATCTTGGGTCCGCGTTTGGCCATGGCTAGAGGCTTGATCCGCCCGTGGCGACTGCTAGCACCGCGCAGAAATTCATTTGATTTCGTCTTTCCGGTATCCCCACTGCGCAATCCGCTCACCCGTATCCAGATCCTCCACGTACACCTCAGTCACGTCTGGATGCGCGATGGCTCGTGCATGCAGCGCGCGAAACTCGGCGTCATCGGTCGAGGCGAATCGGTTCATGTCGGGGAAGTCGGGGACCGTGGAGGGGAGGATGTGGAGTGAGATCATGTGTGGCTTTACGGGGATATAGAGGGCGTGTGGATCGGTCCGGACAGGGATAGCACTCAGCTGCGCCTGGATTGTGGATCGCACAGAGTCGAGATTAACGACAGCCATCGTCGGTCCTGATTCTTTCGCGAGTTAAACACTCACCCCATGTGCCTCACCGGCTTGTCGGCGAGCGATGGGGCGAGATGACTTATGCAGCTTTGAGTCTTGGGTTGAGTCGGTAGAGCTCATCGACGGGGATCCGGTGATCGTGACCCACTCGCTCGAGCGTCAACAACCACCCGCGAGCGCACCAGTCCTGAACGGTCCGGACCGCCTCGCGCGTCACCGCAGCGAACTCGCTTGGAGTCAACCAACCACGCTCTTGCCAGGGCAACCGTCGTTGTCTGGCGTGTTTTGGACGCAACTCGACCACTGCAATTGTCATCCTACCTGCGCGTTTACTTTGTGCAATTGCGCGTTTTGCGCGTTTACATGGCATCTGTCTACTTCCTCCATTTGCTTCACCTGCCACGGTCGGCAGTGCGATCGGTTGCAGCGTCGGGTGGCGTGTCGCATGTTCACTCGACCACCGCCCTCACGTCGTGCGCAGTCGCCAGGGATCTCGCATCGGCCAGTGTCGTCGGTGCATGTTGGGCGTGCCTTTGCGGTCGTCGCGGGCTTTCGCTTCGCTGCAATGCGCTCACTCGCAACCATCCTGCGATCACTCGCTTCGGCTGCGAGTGCCCTGGTGATCGTGTCGAGGTCGGCGCTTAGCCACTCGCCATCCACGCGCGAAGGACCGCGGTCATGCGCGAGAGTTGCCTCACGCTCACGAGCTGCTTGCGCTGCGGCTTCGCGACCATGCTCTGCCCTGCGTTGTTCGTCGGTTGGTGGTTCGCGCGCCCAGCCCTCTGGTGTCGTGATGGGCGTCGGTTCGCTGATGACGAAAGACTCTCCTCGCGCAACTCGGTCGTACAGGTCACAGGATCGAGCCAGCAGCGCTTGTCCTTCGGCTGCTGCGCTCCTGGCGGCCGGTCCTTTGCCCGGAACCTGCGCGGGTGTTCGCAACGAGCGCAGGCGATCCTCACGGGTACGCAACGCGAGCTCAATCGCCTCGTGCCATCCACGCTCTCGTCGCTCAGGCCCGGCATGCACGAACGTCGCAAGCAGCGCGAGGGCTTCGGTGCGATGGGTCCGCCGCAGCACACCCAGCACACGCAGCGCTCTTAGCGCTGGGGTCAACGCATCGCCCAAACGCTCAACGGGTGCGCAATCCGCCTGACCGCCCGGCATTCGCAAGATCGGTGATGCACGACCAACGAGCACACCCAAGCACTTCGCGAGGGCTTCGAGGCTCGGCGTCGCGAGTTGCGCGCCGCTCAGTTCGAGAACGCGCAGGACCGGTTC
>JANNCG010001272.1:0-2009 GCA_031386385.1 Myxococcales bacterium | reverse complement strand
TTTCTCATGCTTCACCCCGCGGTGCTGCGGTTTAGGTTTGAACGGCTGCCGGAGATCGAGGCAGCGTTTAACGACTGTGGTGTCGAAAAGTATTCGACGAGCTGGTGCGACGTGAAGGCGGCGCTCATCTTGGCAAAGTGTCAGGCGAATTTCAAACTCGATGTGGTTGCGGAGTGCAAAGAACTGTTTGGCGAACAGCTTCGAATTGGGACGACATTCCCTTCCATCATGGCCTTCTCGGCGTTCGTCGAGTGCCTTGTCAACCTCGGGCACGATGAGCTTGCGCGAACGGTCGCTCTCGCCCTTGATGCCGCTCCCCTCGATCCTGTGCGCGATCGTCCGCAGATTGCGATTCGTGATGCGTACGTCCCATACGCGCTCTGTATGGATGACGACCCTTCTGCGCTCGCGCGTCACCGCGGAAGCGTCCAAGCGGCTCGTCTTTCACCGCACGTTGATCATTTCTCACTGTTCGGCCCTCCCTACGTCCGAATGGCCATGGAGTTTGGACAGGAGGCCGAGGCGCGCTCGCTGATGTCCGAATTGCAGGCGATCACGAGCGGGGATCGACAGCTCTTTGTAGGAGCAATACAGCTCTCGGAGGCAACCATCGCTGTGCTGGGACGCGACCCGGTCGAGGTTGCGCAGGACTCTGCAGGCGACGTATTGTTGGATTTTCCGCCCGGGACCACTGCGTCGCGACATTTGCTGAAGATCTTCGGCGCTGCTCGCGCTCACTCTTCCGATCTGAAAATCGTTCGACACGCGCTCGAGCAGCTGCTCGCGCCTGAGGCGAAATGCCGATTTCCTTTGATCGATCATCAGCGTCTTACTTTCGCTGCCGCGTGCGCGAACATGATGGGTGAGTGGCAGCAGGCGCTCGAGCTCACTGATGAGGAGCTTCGGCCCCCGTCGACGATGTATGTCGGCACTCGGACGATTTTGTACCTGCAGCGGTTGAAGGCACTGCGTGGTCTTGGTCGACGCGAGGAGTGCCTTCGTGAGCTTGGTCTTGCGCAGAGTCGACTTCGGATGATCGCGGCGGGGTTGTCAGACGCGGATCAAGAAGTGTTTGTGATCTCCGAGTTTGTTGAGAATACGCTCGGCTTTTCGGTCTCGGCGTGAGGTCGACATCGGCCGCAAACGAGAAGGACGAACGCGATGGACGAGTCGGCACTTGAGTCTCTGATCCTAGAATTTCTCAACGCGATACAACTCTAAACTCAACTCGGCTGTTTTGCGCCCGCCCGTCCGCGGTGCTGTTGTCCGCGATGGGTACAGACTCGCCGAGCCCCTGGGCGTCGAGAAGCGCTTGCGGAATCCCATGCGACGCGAGCCAACGCATCACGAGTTCTGCGCGACGCTGAGACATCGCTTGATTGGCGCCCGAGCTGCCTCGAGAGTCCGTGTGACAGATCACCAGGATGGTTCTTGTGGTACGAAGCGAGCGTCGAAGTTCAGCACGAATGGTGACGAGCTGGCGCGCCGACGCCGAATCGATCGCGTCGCGCCGCCCAGTGAGATGCAGGACTGCGTCGGGCAACGGCTGACCGATGCTCATGGTGGCGGTCGCCGGACAACCGTCACGCGAAGAGTTTGGCGAGGGGATGCCTTGCTCACTCGGGCACGCATCGAGCCGATCCGGCACCGCATCCCGATCCCGATCGGCCTCCGGACATCCACGACGATTTGAGTCAGGAAAATTACCAGCCGATTGATCCGGACAGACATCCTCTGCGTTGCTCACGCTATCCCCGTCGTCATCGCCCGCAGGGTTGCGTGAGCCAACGGGGCACCCAAGTCGCTGTGGATCTGGCTGTTGTCCGGCAGGGTCCTGCGGGCATAGGTCCTCCGAATCCGGAACGCTGTCGTGATCTTGGTCTGTGTTGCCCAACGCAACCCTGGGTTGCTGCTGCGACAACGCTACGTTGGGCGCAATCATACAAGCCAGCCAAAACAGAGAGCTCAGGAGTGAGTGCTTCAACGGGCAGGGACGTGCGAGGGTTTTC
>JANNCG010001212.1:0-3764 GCA_031386385.1 Myxococcales bacterium | reverse complement strand
ACATGGGCGCGGGCCCAGTGGACGCAGTTTGCCCAGCCGGTGCGGCTCCCATCGGGATGACCGGTGGCCAGGCCACGTTTGCAGCTAACTTGCTGTTTCGCTGCGCAACACCGACCCAAAGCGTCGGCGCAATGACAACTCTTGCTGCCGCTGCAAACTCCGGAAACGTCGGCAACGGTGCTGTCAACGTCATGCGCGACTGCCCAGCTAACACCGTCGCGACCGGCCTTGCTGGTGGTGCTGGCGACATCATGGACCGCGTTCAGCTTCGCTGCACGCCCATCGTTATTCGCTGAGCCACGGCGCGATCACCGCGCATAAGACTCAGCTGCTTTTTCTCTAAGCGCTGAGTCACCGACGCACGGACAAAACCCATTGAGCGAGCCGCTCTGGGCGCTGTGTCTCGTGTGCGAACAAGAGGCGTCCACGGCGACAAGTTTAGCCATTCACCGATTCGTATTTAGCTGAAAATCCACACGTAGAATACTTGTACAGGCGCCTGTACAAGTCGCCGCCCAACAACAGTCGTGACTCAACCGTTTCAGACTCTGCCGCGCAGTAAAGCTTCTCCGCTCATGGCGGACTGGCTGTCACCACGGTGCCGTTTGTGGGCGGTTGCACCGATTGCCGAAGCGCCCACAGCAGCCCAAGAACGAACCCCGTCAGAGCACCCGCTGCGTGCGCGTGCCAACCACGGTTGGGATGACCCTGAATTGCCGGAATAATCTCACTGAACGCGAAGTACCCCATCGCGATGAGCACTGGTCCCGTACGCCAATACCAACGCGTTTGCTTGTGCGTGCTCCAAAGCACGGCGCTCATCATCACTGTCGAAGCTACCACCCCCGAAGCGCCGTACAGATCGCGAGAGTCGATGAGATGAAATCCTACCGCAGTGCCGAAAGCACTCAAAATAAACGTGGTCAGCAACTTTAGCGGTCCGACCCGCAATTCGCAAAGAGTCATCGCAAGCAAGAGCAGCACGCAGTTGCTCTCAAGGTGAGCTCGATCCAAATGAACAAATACATAGCTGATAAATTGTATCGCTTTAGGATTTTCGCCGTCGAACACCCATCGCTCGGGCAGAGGATCGGGGCCGATGCCCGTGCGTTCGCGGGTGATGTCATCGAGCAAAAAAGCCGCACAAAGTGCTGCCAAAATGAGCATCGTGGCAACGGGAGCTTTGGCCAATACTCGATGGCGCAGGCGCTGGTGCAAATGCCGACTAGGCTAACCCAAGGTGCTTGGGTTGCCAACGCATTCATTGCCACCAGCAGGGACCATGTTGCACGGTCTTTCGCGAGCCATATAGGTCACGAGCGAATGACTTTACGTCTCTCTCGGCGCTCAACAACCACGCATCCCAACACCGCGAGCCAAAAACCGAGCTGCAACAACTTGTCGGTCGCGCCCTTCATGCGCATATACGGCGACCTTCGATGATCAATTCGCACGCGCTCGGTGCTCGCTCCCGTGAGCCGTGAGCGGGCCGTGAGGGCTCGAATTTGTCGTCGCAATGAACTCAGCTGCTCTGTGAGTGCGTTCACTTGTTGTTGGATTGTCGCTGTGTTTTGTGGCTGTTCTATCTGTGTTGCCCGTAGTCGCTCTTGCTCGCGACTCAGTGCTCTGTACCGATCGATCAACGGCAACTCGGGTCGGCCAGCACCTGGCATGTGTGCCATTCGTGGACCCCCAACGACACCGTACACCTCTCCGGTTGGCGCGACGAACCCGGTGAAACCGCCGTTGGCTGAACGCGCCACGGTCACTCTCGCCTCGACCGCGCGAAAAATGTTAAACCTCACCGAACGCAGCACGTCGTCGGTGTGATTGCCCCACCAATCATTGGCGATCTGCAGCCAAAAATCCGGCTTATTGTCACCGCTAATCGATGGATAAAAGCCAAAATCCGGCCACTCGGTCTCAAAACAAATGGGGACGGCGAAGCGTGTTTGGTTGACGGTGAAAAGCGTGGGTTGCTCTCCTGCGGCGAGCCATGAAGGCCAGTTACGTTGTGCGTTGTGGGTACTGAGCAGCCATTGGTGGGCTGCGCGCAAAATACCCACTTGCGACTCGCTCCACGGAAGCCACTCATACCCAAAAAACAGCATCATTTTGTCATGCCGTGCCGCCGGTGCCGTCTGTCCTGGCTTGAGCAAATAGGCCGAGTTAAATCGTTGCCACTGCCCTCGTCGCACCAAAGCTGCGCTTCCACCAACGACCAACGGAGCGCCAAGCAGCTGCGCCATGCTTGTGACCGCTTGACGTTCAGCTCGTCCCTGCGTTTGCGCGACGGTCAGCTGCAAAAGATCCTGCGCTGGATTGCCTGACTGCTCGCTCTGCTTCAAGAGCCGACGAACCATCGTTTGTGTCGGCGCAGCTTCGGTGAACTCTGGCGAGATGGTACCGTCAAGCACCGACTCAGGCCACGCGATCAACACGGGTCGCTCGTTGGGGGGCGTGTTGCGCAGCGCATTGATTGAAGTACTAAACAGACCTCGTACACGTGATGATTGACTCCCAAAAAGCTCACGGTCATCAAAGTCGTCGCTCTGCACAACCATCACTCGTGGACCTTCAACGATGGTACCTCTGCCTTCATGCAAGCGATAAGCACCATAACTTGCAACAAATATCCAAACTCCCGTGACGGCGAGCAGCTCACTGCGCATTGAGGCATGACGGATCCGGGTCTGTGGCCAGTAGCGACGAAGGATCACCGCCGCAATGAACCCGCTGGAGGATGCAATGGCGAGCGAGAGAGTGGCCATTCCACCAAGGTCGCACACTTGCAAAGCCCACAGTTGTGCATGCAGTGCAGTTGCGAGCCGATGCCATCCAGGGACAATTTGTGTATTGCGCACAAGTTCTCCTGCCGCCCAAATGGGACCCACCAACAACGTAAGCGGAACAGCACTGCGTTTGGCCAACACTCGCAGTACATACGCACTCCCAACGAGCGCCGGAAAAAAGGGCACCAAGCACAGTGTTGGGTACGCTGCAAACACATGGCCCACCTCACGATGCATCGCATAATAAGCAGGAAACAGTGTGAGATACCCCACCCACACCGCACCTCGCGTCGTCGTGAGCACCACCAGCAACCACGGGACGAGCGCCACAAAAATCAGCGGCCAAGCACGGTCAAACGACAGCGGAATGTAGAGAAATATCGGCGCAAGAGCGACCAACATCCACCCCAGTGCGGCGGGTCGCCACTGCACGCGGGGAGGGCTGTTGCTCATGCGATCAGTTACGGCTCAGCTCCTACCCCCGCCATTCGAGTTAGGATTGCAGTCGATCGCGTTTGCACCCACAGCGTCGCGTCGATGACCGCGCACCATGACCATCTCTATGGTATCGGGATCTAGAAAGTCTGGGACATTGTCGCCGTCGCCGTCGGCCGGCTCCGACTGCGCACTCATGGGATTGGTGCCATTGGCTTGCTCAAAGCTGTCCGGCTCGCCGTCGCCGTCGCTGTCGGTATCCGAAACGTCGGGCGCGGTTCCGAGCAAAAACTCAACATCGTCGTTAAGCATGTCACCGTCAGAGTTGAGACTGTTGGGGTTGCTGAGGAAGTGCACGCGTTCTTGACCATTTGTCAGCCCATCGCCGTCAGAGTCTGCGTATTCGTTGGGATCATCCAGGCTAAACTCAACGTTGTCCGGCATTCCGTTGCCGTTGCTGTCAACTTTGAGTGGGCTGGTCCCAGAGCCAAAAATCTCGAACCCATCGGGGATCGTGTCGCCATCGCTGTCGAGCTG
>JANNCG010001184.1:0-1908 GCA_031386385.1 Myxococcales bacterium | reverse complement strand
GTTTTGGGCTCGAAAACTACACCGCCTCGGGGGCCTTTCAGAGCACCGAAAACACCCTCCCCGTGGACGCGCATGGGACGCTGTACAGAACCGACGTCGACGGCCCCTTCGATGGAGCGATCGAGCTCTCTGAGCGTCTGTCCCGCAGCCGCTCTGTCGCGCAGTGCCTCACGCAACAATGGGTACGTTATGCCTTGGGGCGCGAACCACAGAGCACTGAGGCCGTTCTTATCGAAGCGCTTACCACTCGGTTTATAGAAAACGGCGGAAGCGAACGCGCTCTCTTACTCGATTTGGTCAGCTCTCCAGCCTTTCGCTACCGTCGTGTCGAACAGAGAACCGCAGAATGAGAGCCAACCGACGACAGCTTCTTCAGGCGCTCGGGCTCGGTGCGCTAAGTACCGTGACGGGCCGAAGCAACAACGCGCGTGGGGACAACAGTCGACCCACGCGTGTGGTCTTTTTTGTGCAACCGCACGGGCATGTCCGCACACGGTGGCACATGCCGATACCCGGAGGTTCGAGCCATCAATTTGCTGAGCGTTTGCTGGCAGATCTTACACCAGAAGATTTTAGCGACTCGCTCAGACCGCTGCACGCGGTGCGACAAAACGTGATCGCCATCGAGGGCCTCGCGCAGACCTCTGTGCTCGCAGACCTCGCGAACATTCGTCGCAATCATTTGGGAGACGACAACGATCACGGGGTAGCAGTCGCGCACACTTTGTCTGGCAAACCCGTCCTGCAGAGAATGATGGGTGGCTGCACCAGTGGGGGCGAGACCATCGACCAGGTCCTGGGACAGCGAACCGTTGCGCCGGGTCGTTTCGCCTCGCGTGTCTATGGTTTTGACTACACGCCCAACAGCGGAGTCAACCCGTTTTCGTACGTCGGTCCCGGACAAGCTTCGCCCATTGTTCACGAGCCCGCGACCGCGTTTGCAGATTTGCTCGGGCTCGCGGGACCACCGATGATGGGGCCAATGCCCACGCGGGACGAGCGACTCGCATCCCTTCGCAGTTCAGTCCTTGATGCGACCGCGCGAGAGTACGAGCTGCTCGCTCCCAAACTTGGGCGCGAAGGTCGCGAGCGACTCGATCAGCACCGCACTCTCATCCGAGAACTCGAAGGCTCGTTGATCACTCCATCACGCCCGTCGTGTGGCCTACGCTTTGACGAAACGGGCTCTACGGTGACGCAGTTTATGAAGCTCATTAAGATGGCTTTTGCCTGCGATTTGACACGCGTTGCGACGTTTATTGCACCCGTTCCGCCGCCCCCTGAGTTTGGGTATCCTGCGGGCGAAGATGTGCACTCAAATTACGCCCACGAGTCCATTCGCGGTGAGACCTCTTGCGGAGCAAGCTATGCACCGAGGGCCGAGCAGGCCATGACCGACCTGTCCATCTGGTACGCGCGCCACGTCGTCACGCTCATGACTGAGCTTGCGTCCGTCGCAGAGGGCTCCGGCTCGCTGCTTGATCGCACAGTGATTGTCTGGCTGACGGAGCTCGCGACCGGATCGCATAAACACAACGATATGTGCACCGTGATCGCCGGTGGCGGCGACGTGCTTCGGACCGGTCGATATGTTCGCTATCCCAGGACGCACCGCAATCCCCTGCGAACGGACCCACAACAACAGCTCGGACCCGCAATGAACCGCGTATTTGTGAGCACGCTTCGCGCGATGGGTCAGCCCGACGACAGCTTCGGAATGACCCAAGCGACAGGCTCGGACGACTCAAGCATCTCGCTTCAGGGCGCTCTCACAGAGCTGCATCGCGCATAGCGGCAGTCGCTCTGCAACTTCCTTCAGTATTGTCTCCATTGAAATTCGCTCTGACGGTGTATGCTCCCGCGTGAAATGCGGCTCTCTTCGTTGGCGACACTCACCCCCGCGGCGAT
>JANNCG010000648.1:0-2444 GCA_031386385.1 Myxococcales bacterium | reverse complement strand
GTGGGACGCGGAGGTCAACTCGCAGCCGCAGCGAGTGAAGACACCATCCGAAGCATCGCTCGCGGCACAGCCAAGACCGCGCTCAGAGGCATCGGCCGAGCCGCCATGCAGGGTGCCCTAACGGGTGCGCTGCTTGACGGTGGGATCGCCATGGTGAGCGCCGTGCGTTCGGCGCGCCGCGGTGAGATCGATCGCAACACCGCCATGGCGCAGGTGCTGTTGTCGGCGTCACGTGGCGCAGTCGCCGGCGCGGTCGGAGTAAGTGCTGCGGGATTTGTGAGCGCAGCCGTGGCGTTTACCGGGCTGTCGATCGCCGGGGCTCCAGTTGTTTTGCCCATCGCCACAATGATCGCCGTCGGTGCGGTGACGAGCCGAGTGTTTGACGCGCGCGTGAGAGAGCCTGCGCTGTTGGCCCTCAATCCACCAAAACGCGTGCAATAAAAAACCTAGTCGGGGTTGCGAAGGACAAGCACGCGCTTAGCTGGCAGATAGCAGTGACAAGTCGGGCACCGAGCTTCACGGGTCGCGAGCTCGTGAAGCGGACCCGCGAGACCACCCACAAACATGAGAATCAGCGGCATCGCGACCACACCTGCACCCTTCAAAAAAAACAGCGCGATGGGGACAGAGATCCAAAACAAAATCTCCCACACGCGGTACTTAAACGGTGGTTTAACTGGCAAAATCCAGGTCTGACAGCGCTCACACGGCCAATGTTTTGGCGACGGTGGCTCCGGCGGCGGGTGGAGGTGATCAGACAACACGACGGGCAAGGCTATAGGGTAGGCGTTGGGCCACGTCGAGAGCTAAGCGACACTAGTGCCTGCTGGTCGGTTCGATGTGTTCGCCTGATCGCGAGTCATAGTCTCGTCGTTGTCGCAATGTTCGGCGAATCTGCGAACGGGTAAAAGTGAGCCCTGGCTGCGCACCTTCGACGCCCACTGAGTAGAGATGATCGTCAAACCACCCCGTGACGATCACACGCAAGCCCGTGGCCGCAAAGACCAGCCCACTCGCCCGATTCATCGTGGGAATCTCAATGGATCTTGAGCTCCAATCCGTCGTGTCGATAATCGTGACGCCCGACGCGTTGTAGTCAGCAGTCGCGACATAGCGACCATCTGGTGAAACGTCGTTGGCCTTGGGTCCCGACTGCGTTGTGATGGCTCGTTCAATACGCTCGGTTGTGGTGTTGAGCACCGCGAGGACGCTCGCTCCGAGGCATGAGATGTACAAACGGCTCTCATCGGGAGAAAGCGTAATGTGCCGTGGAATGCGGCATGTGCGAGCAATGCGATGGTGCTGCGCGAGGGTGGGTCCCTCATACACATCAATGTCGTCGCTCGTAGAGTTGGCGATGTACAGCTTTCCAGCGCGAGAAAATGCCATCCCTCGAGGATTGTCTCCCGCGTTGAGAGTGCGAGTGACGGTGCCAGTTGCGACGTTGATCTCCGTGACGTTGCGCGAGGCCCAGTTGGCGGCGAATAAGCGCGTTCCGTCGGGTGAAATCACCAGGATCTTTGGGTGCTGGCCCGTGGTGATCTCGCGGGTCACCAAGCCCGATTGCAGATCGAGGTACTGCACACTGTTGCGTCGAAAGTTGGACACGTACAGCACGCGCCCGTTCGGTGAGATCGCGCTCTCAACAATAATCCCCGGCACATCAATCAGCCTTTGCCTAACCAGCGTTGTCGCGTCGTACACGCCCAAATTCCCACGATCGAGCTGCCCGTAATTGGCCACATAAAGCGTGCGTCCGTCTGGGGACCGAATGACCCCCTTGGGCATCGAGCCGGTCTCGACCGACTGCTGCACTGTCAGCCGCGGAACGGTTGCCGTCGCTGCGGTAAATGGGCTGAGTGAGATCGCAAATGAGAGCGAAACCACCACGCTAAACTTGAACTGCGCCATCGAGAAACCTCGTTGAAAGTAAGAGACGAGATTTCTGTACGGCACATTCCCTCTTGATCGCAAATTCGTGCGGAAATTTGTTGTGGCGTAGTTGTCGAAAAAGCCACCAAAGTCAATCTGTCAGACAGATCGAATAAAAGTGGGCGGGACAGGGATTGAACCTGCGACCTGCAGCTTGTAAGGCTGCCACTCTACCGCTGAGTTACCCGCCCAACGAAGTTATCGATAAAACAACTCGTTGAGAGCGCTCGGTATCTAACACATCCTCGCCCCAACGCAACGACCGAAAACTACGTCACGATGGGCGCGACGGATTCGTGTGTCGCGGCCGGCTGCGGCGCTGGCTGAGCTTCAATGAGCGTTCCTGCTTGATACTCTGCGGGGCGGGTTCTGCCACCAAACCACTCTTTGGCCGACGGCAGTGCATCACCGATCGCCTCACGCAAAACATCGTCAACATGATCGACCATCACCACTCTGAGCGCTTGCAACACCCTTCGAGGGACCTCGCGAAGATCCTTTCGGTTGTCCTT
>JANNCG010000636.1:0-1702 GCA_031386385.1 Myxococcales bacterium | reverse complement strand
CGCGCCGACACAGCTCGACGCAACGCACAGTCAGTTCGTGGCGACCCATCCAAAAGGGCGTGGTAAACGTCGCTCGAAAAGGTGGCGCGTTGAGTTCTTCTTGGACGAACGGTTGCCCAATCAACACGTGCTCAGTCTGCGGACTTCCACCGATAGAATCGGCACACGTGCAATCGCACGGCGCACACGGAGCACACCAGCTTGGACGTCGATAGCGAATGGTTCCGTCCGCAGCCCGCACAAGTTGGCTTGGTTCTAGCGGATCCATGCTGACAATACTCGTCCCACACGACAATAGAAGCGCTACCAACAGCAGCAAGGTTTTCATTGCGCCAAGAATCCTACAGCTGTCCTCCAAGCGATTGCACAATGCGTTTCGGTGATGATAGTTCGGGCGTTGCCAGACATCAAATTGTTGTTACTAGGTCCAACCTGCACCTCAGCGATGGCGTTGTTTCGGTTGTATCTCGGCATCGCACCCGCATCTCGCACGAACCCTGAGGAATGCCAATGACGATGGAGCCCTGAGCGCCTCGCGAGGGCACCTTGCGCGGCGGCTTCTCCTCAACGCCCGTCGGCCAGATGCTGCGCTAAAACCTTCCCCTACGTCTCGCGGGTAGTGCTAGTCGCGCGGGCACACCTGGCCCAGTGGTAGCACGCGTGGAGGATCGTACGCGGTGGGTGATGGTGATGGTCGCGGGATCGGGTCTGGTGCACACGACGGACGAACCCAGCTGTAAGCGAGTCCGCCATCTTGCGTCCCTTGAATGACAGTAAAAGTTGGCGGGTCGCGAGTGAGGGTCACTGCGCCAATGTCGAGCGTGCTTTCTTCGGCAAACCCGCGCGCTCGAATCTCGATGCATTCAAATCCGTCCGCTGTCACGCGTCCAAGAACGTTGGTGTGGTCAATGATATGTCTCGGTGGGTTGTCACTAGAAACGGTGCTGCGAAATGTTGGCCATGCTCGAAACGGTCGCCTTGCTGCAAACGCCTCGAGAATACACCGTTTGAACTCGTCGATTTGCCCTTGATTCGTCGATGAACCGGTGCCTGCCATAGAGCACGTTGCGACGTCGACTTGTCCGGCCATGATGCGGGCTATGTGATCGTCCGGTTCGCAGCGAAAAACGGGCACATCGGAAGGTTGCACTCCGGTAGGTCGTTCGCACGAAATAGTCGTCAGCAAAAATACAGCGCAAAGTAATTTAACTTTCATCATATCCTCCCAGATCAATTAATGTAGGCGTTGTGGCGCAAGTACGATTTTTCGGTGAAGCTATAGCGATCTGCGCTCGCTCCAACGTGCCATCCGAAGTGGCCATTTTGTAAGTAACTTGGGTAGGACACGCTCGTGTGCCCATTGGTCCAGCGACGCCGATATCGGCCGTCAGTGAGTGACGCCTGAGTATTGAATGCCCAGTGGGCTTCCCCGCTCATCACGTTCAGAACTAAGCTGCTCCGAAGCATGTCTTCTTCTGCGGTGGTCATGATGCTGTCTGTCAAAAACCCACTGTTGTAAATATAGTTTCCTTGAACCGCACTCCAGCGAATCCACATGGTTCGCTGATCATTGACATCAGTGTCCCACCAACTGACCAGCCCAGCACTGTCGTTCCAATTCATTGGGTCGAAGCTCAAAGTCGGGGTGTCTGCCGTTCGCAATTGCGAAGTTGCAACCGCAGCAAGCTTAATTGGCAAAAGC
>JANNCG010001070.1:0-8564 GCA_031386385.1 Myxococcales bacterium | reverse complement strand
GATCGCCAATGAGAAGGTCTGCGCTACGTGTGTTGGGACGTTTGTGGCTGTCCGCGAAGGGCACCCGGCTTTTCATCGCTGGTAGCCAGAGACATCATCTCAGCGTCCACGCGGCCGCCTTTGTTCCTCACGGCCAAGATGCACTCATGCACGATCGTCCACACGCCCAAGCCGAGCGCGAGGACCACGCCGAGGTCGACAGAGGCGCGATAGGGCTGGGGCAGCTTGCGTACGATCAAGATCATCGCGATGACAAATGTGAGCAGCGCCCATGAGATGCGCTTTCGCCGCGGGGTGCTGTCAAAAAGCGAGAGCGCGTGAAGGGGGGCGAGGAGCTTTTGCGTATAACTTCCGTGTTGTGCGAGCAGCCACAAGCGAGCGGCGATGCGCGGTGCCAGAGCACGCTTAAAACCACGGATCCCTTCGAAGTACACAATCACGACGCACCACACAACGGTAGCCGTGAGCATGAACGGGGTCATCAAGCCCTGCGTGACACCCTCAACGACAAACCGACCCAAGCGATGGATAGCATCGAGCAGCGAGAGCACAATGGCCCCGGCGCCCCAGAGCATCAGCGCCGTGGGGTTGCGGTTGGGTTGGGCGGCGTCACGAGTGGGGGTCAATGCTGCGCTCTTCCTCGCAGAAGTGTGAGCGTGAGGCTAGTGCTTTCGTCCAAGTGCTGTGTGGCTAAAATCTCGCGGCCCACAAGCGTTGAGACGCACTGGCGCTCATCGGGACGTGACGAACCAATCCACGCGATGCCGCGAAGGATGGGGCGATTTGCAACATTTCCGGTGAGGGTGAGCTGTAGCCGGCTCTCGTATTCGCAGTTTTGGCGCAGGGCTACCCGGTGGCACTCAGCGATCTTGTCCAGCAGGTCGCTCTGAGTGTTGAGCGCGAGAATAATGGCTCGTTGAAGCGCGTCAGGACGGCTGTCTTCGATGACTACTTGCTCGCGTGGGGTCGCGACGTCGCAGCCTCCGAAGCTTCGCATAGAGGCGGCCATCACCGCGCGCTGTGAGGTGATTTGATTGTCGCGCGCGGCGATCGCCATCGGATGCTCACCCAGCAATTGAGTCGGAACCAACTCCCGCGGAGCGGTATTTTGCAGGCTAATCTGCCACAGTTGCACGCCGCCGGTTTGCGCGTTCACGCCACGGACTGCGAGCGGACCGTTGGCCGACAGAGCGGTGATGGCGGTGCCGAACTGCTCGGTTCCGATCGGAGAGCGAAGTACGGCGGTGGGAAGCAGCTGTTCAGCTTGCGCGAAGCGATCGTACACGTACAAGCTGTTGGTCTCTGGATCCGCGACGACTACCGCACGGCGCTGCAGCGACAACGCAGACAAGCGTGGCCGTAGCACAATCACCGACCGCCCTTCGCCCTGCGCGCTCTGTGACTGAATGACCAAGGTCCGTGTTTGCACGTGATCCGATAGAGGCTCAAAGTGCACCGCACCCACACGCGCAAATCCGTCATGGGAGGGTGAGTACTCAAACGTGACGATCAATTCGCCCTGCGAATCGCCATTGATATCGTCAATGGCCAGGCCCGACACTCGCTGTCTGTCGTCGTGTGGATCGTGCATCCGGTGCGAGGGTTGAGACTCAAAACCATCGCGCGTGCCTCGATACAGCTCGATCTGCGGCGGCACCAAGACGGCCAAATCCGTCAGCCCATCGCCGTCGAGATCACCGGTCGCCACGGCGGTCACTGCGCCGGTCTCAATCGCGATCCGCTGCTTCAATTGCACGCCCTGGTACAGCCAGAGCTCGTCTTGACCACAAAACGCGACCCGCTGTTGTGTCGAGAGCGCCGGAGGCGGCGTTGTTCGGCTGGTCATCCGGCCTGCGGGTGGAGCCTCAAGCTCTTGCGTCACGCCGATGATCCAACGTGCATCGCCGGAAGCGACCCGATGAATCAAGTGACCTGTGCGAGCGAAGTGTAGGCGCCCCGGTACTGCTGCGTCGGGCAGTGATATGTGCTGCGGATCGAGCGAACCCACGGCAAACATCGGCGCGCGATCCAGTCCCGCACGAGAGCCGCTAAACACGTGCACTTTGCCTGGAGCGCAGGTCTCTTGCGAGAGGGACTGCTCGACTACGGCAAACTCTGCGACGCGATCACCGTTGAGATCGCCCAAAAACGCGAGCTGACTCACAAACGACAACGTGGGGTCCGCGACGCGCCAGGACCAGCCTGGGCTCGGAGGTGCCTGCGTTGATTGCCTAACTCTCACCGCCCCGTTGGGCTCAGTCCACGCGAAGTCACCGAGGTGATCACCATCGGAGTCGTTGACTTCAGCCGGGAGGGTGAGTGCAGTAGGTGGGGCCGTCTTTTTGCACGCAAAACTGCCCACCGTGAACAGAAGACCGACGGACACTGAGGTGCACAGACGCAACGGAGGGCTGCGCCGCAAATCAGTGGCCGCCGCCGCTTTTTGAGGGCTTCGCGTTCCAAATGCGGGTCATTAAGAAGGCACCGATGAGCGAAAACGGGATGATCGAGAACACCCAAACGCGAGCGTCGTGTGGGTGATAGCCCTCTGCGCTCCCGTGCCCATCCCAGCCATAGGTCTTCAAGATCCAGCCAAGGCCAAAGCCTGTGAGCCCCGCGGCGATGTACTGCACGCCGTCCAAGATTCCCGCGGCGGTGGCAGCGGCTTTGCGACCACCAAAATCCATGCTGGCAGTCCCCGAGAGCATCCCGTGAACACCAAAGATAAACATGCACGAAAAGCCCACTAAAAATGCGGCGATGCCTCCAGTGGGTGCAAACCCAAGGGCTAACAAGACCGCGGCTTGGCCGAGGTAAAAGATAAACGCCACGGGGGGCCGGCGAGAGTCAAAGTACTTGTCGCTGAGGGTTCCGCAGATGAGGCCGCCGCAGATTCCGCCGATGGTGGGACCCACGCCCGCCCACGCGTGAACACCCGAACCAGGATGCACGTTGTGCACCTCCGCGAGGAATTCAATGAAGTAGATCAGCAGACCTTGGCGCACAAATCCCGTACAAAACTCGGCCATCGCGATGATCCGAATCACCGGGTCCGAGAAGATTTTGTTGAGCAACACCGAGAGTCCCAATGGCTTCTCGACGGGGGCATCAACGATCGCAGCGGGCTCACGAAGTGTGGCGCTCTCGCCGAGCTTGGTCTCTGGTGGATGATAAGACCCATCCCCCGTGTCGAAGTCTTTCAGCCCGGCTTGCGAGGGGCGATCACGAACGAGCAGATAATCCACAGCAAACATCACCGCGAGCGCGATCGATGGCACGATAAAGACAAAGTACCAGGGGAGCTTGGCGATGATAAACCCGCCCACTGAGAGCGCGAGCCAGTAGCCCGACGAGATCATCACGCCGAAGATGCCACCAAACACCCCTCGCTCGCGAAGGTGAAACCACGAGGCGTTGACCTTCACAACGGACAGGGCGCCGTAGGACTGAAAATACATATTGAGCGCGTACAAGACGCTCATCCCAAGGACGATATTTTGGGTCCAGCCGCTGAAAAAGAGCAGGCCAATGATCGCGTTGAGGGACGCGGCCCCAAGCGCTCCGATGAGAATAGCACGGCGGCCGCCTACGCGATCCGCCAGGGGGCCATTGACGATCACGCTGAGGGCATACACCCAAAAGCCGACAGTAAAAATGATCCCGACCTGGGCCTTGTCCAAGTGAAACGTGCGCCCCAAAGTATGCTTTGAGACCGTAAGATTGTACCTCCCCATGTACAGCGCGGCGTAAGTGAGCCCCAACGGAAACCAGTTGAAGAACCGTCGCCTTCGAAAGTCACTGCTGTGCAGAGGCGCCGACGAGGCAGCGATAGAGGCAGAGGGCGAGCCAGAGGGGGCGGTGTTTGACATACCGCTGGCAAACATATCGCAGTTCTGTGCTAACCATCGCGCGAAAGAACCGAATGCAGAACGACAACTCTGATGCCTCTTTTGTAGCCCGCGCTCTGGTGCGCACCGACACCCTGCTCGCCGAGCGTTTAGAAGTGAGGATTTATGCTCACGAAATCGAAGGTCGCGATGGACTTGTGTCCTGTGTCACCTACGTGACTCGCGGCTTTGCGCTCTTGGGTCAGCGCGAGCTGTGCTTCTCGCTTAAGCGGTTAATGACCGAGTCGCGAGAGATGATTTCGGACGAGCCCAAAAAACTCTTCGGTGCTCTGTGGCACCGGGTGAATGCTACCAGTGGCTCGCTCATTCAGTCCGGAGATGTGTTTGCGCTTGAGCCGGGGATGTTCTTGGGCCGTGACGATGTGCGTGGGCTGGGGGTGGTCGCGTATGTTCCTGTGGAGGGGCTTGTGCTTGAGAGCGAGCCTTTGTTGCTTGTGGGGCTTGTGGGCGATGAGCTGGATGTTGCGAGAGATTATGGTCTGCTTCGAGTTACCGCAAGGCTGGGTCAGAGCGAAGGGATGTTTCACACGTGCCCCTGGTTTGATCGCGGGCGCAAGAGCTTGGTGTTGCGCGATAGCGCTGAGAAGACCGTCCTGGGCAAGTGTATGCGGGTGACCGTGCGCGCCGGCAGTGTCGTGGTAGCCGAGGACTGCGTGACGCTGTTGTTGCCGAAGAGTGCGGCAGAAGCGTTGCGAGAACCGCTTGGAGATTTGCCCGCAGACACGGGACTTGTGCTCTTAATGCCCCTGGATGAGCGCGCCGATGGGCTGCTGTGTTGGGAGCCTGGCGCAAAAGAGATCACCGCGATTGGTGGGCGCGACTCGCAAGGCCGACGAGTCTCAGGCAACTTCGCGGCCCTGGTGAGCGAGCAACCCGGGGACGGAGCAAATCCACTCGAAGACGGCTTTGCGCTTCGAATGACCACCGCGCGGTGGACCGAGATTCGTCGTGCTCTCGCGAGCGGTGAAGCGCGAGAAGTGAGCGCCACCGACGGGAGCTTGAGCTGGCGCATTCAGTGGGAAGAGTGAGGCTGAGCGCGCGTGTTTGAGCGGTTTGTCACCGTCGTGCGCGAAGGCTTCTGCGAGCGCTGCCGGGGAGTGAATCATCCGGGCGAGACGGTGGTTGAGCTCACACTCGCGGCGCTTCCCAATCGGTACGTCGCATCGCCGTGGATGCATCCCCGATGCGCAGTCGATGTCTCGCCGCACTTCATGATGATGCTCTTGGTGAAGGGCTATCAGTTTGAGGGACGGGACTCTATCAACGCGCTAGCGACGCAACGTGCGCTTCTCTCGTATGAGATTCGAGGAAGAAAAACCCAGGGAGATCTTTGGACGCTGTGCGATGGCGTTGCGCCAGCGCTAGACCCCGCAGGCCGACGACGGGTGCGAGTCCTTGTGCACAACAGAACCTGGGCACCCGAGCTTTTGGGCGACGGTTTGACTGCGAAACTCACCGGAGTCCAAGAAACGATCAGGACGACCATTCTCACACGATATTATGAATATATACTTGTTGGCGAGAGATCATCGTGGCCGGGTTGTGACTATCAACCCTACCAGCCCGACGTTGCGGCGGTCATGCTCTGTTCAAGCGCCACGGATGTGCGGTCGAATGAATCGATCAACTGGGTGAACGCTGGACTCGGTCCTCCGGTCATTTGGGTGACCGGCGAGACACTCTCAGCGAGACAGTCTGAGCAAATCACTCTCTCGCTTCGCAAGACCGTCGATGGCCTAGGCTATCGGGGGGATGAGTGCCCCACGCTCTGCAGCGGCACGGTCACCAATGAAGCTCTGCAAGAGCTAGGGGTGCTGCTCGATGAGCATGTCGCGCGGGATTTTTGGGCACAAAGCGAGTCCGACGCGGCTGAGCGAACAACGCATCTGTTAGAGTGCCAAGTGGCGCATGTGAACACACGTGCGATGCCAACGTGCTTCGGCCGTGCACGATCAACGCTGACAGTGGCAACAAACGAGCAGCGGCAACGGCTCGTCGTGGCGGCTACGGCGGCGATGAACTCGCGGATCGTTCGTGAGCAAGCGCGAGCCTTCGCAGCGAGTACAGGGACGGTGGTTGATCCACGACCGCTGGTCGGTGAGCTTGAAGCTGCGCTGAAGAATTTGCTCGTTCCGCTGGGCCTTCGATTTGCGGTGGCGGCAAACGCGCTGGTGTATTCGGGCAACGCTATGGCTCTGGGACCGCTGTTCGAAGACACGCTTGCAAGACGAAATCCACCCGAGCGATCGCGGCGAATATTGCGGGCGATCCTCGCTACGTGTCAGGCTCAATCGTAAGTTGTCGCAGCTCTACATCGGATTCGCAGAGGTCGGCTGGGATACAGTGTGCCTTCGGTGCGGTGATAAGCTCCATCGGGATGAGACGGCGGTAAAGCTCTCGCAGAAGCTCGTCGAGCTGCCTGAGCTGACCCCACCGTGGCTGCACGTCGCGTGTGCCATAGACGTTAATCCTGAGGAGGCGTGCTCGCTGTTCACGCGAATTTCGCTGGGTTTTGAGGGTCGAGAGCAGCTTGTAGAGCGCGCGCAACTGCGGGTTCAAGCGCGAGCAGAGGGTGTGAAGATCAAAGACCCTGACGAGCTCAAGACGTTTTGCGCGAGCGCTGACCGCGCGCGTGATCCATCGGGCAGACCCCGAGTACGCGTCTTGATCCATCACCGCACACTGGGTCCCGCATTTGCCGGGCATGGCCTCCCGGTCAAGCCCCCAGGCTTTGGGGTGCCGCTCAACACCAAGATCGTGACGCGACACAACGAGTACGTGCTTGAAGGGCTCGAGCGGGTGCGACCCATTCGGTACATCGTGAAGCCAGATCAGCCCCTCGTTGCGGCCGTTGTTGTGTGCTCAAACGACACGCACCTTCGGTTCGAAGAGTCCAGTGTGTGGGTCAATGGCCGCATTGGACCGCCGATTTTGTGGGCGAATTGCCACACAAAAAACATCGAATGGAGAGAGCATCTGCTGCTCGGGTTGCGTCAGCGAGTCGACTCTGCGGGGTACGTCGGTGATGAGTCGCTGACGCTTGTGAGCTCAGCGGTGACCAACGCGGCACTCGTTGAGCTAGGTGAACTGCTCGACGCACACGTCGCAAACGACTATTGGTCCTCGCTGGGATTGGCGACGATTGAGCGAGCGACGCAGCTGCTCGAGCGCCAGGTCGCACACGACAACAAAACATCCATCTCGACGTGCTTCGACCTGCTGCGAGGTGTCTTGGCAACGGCCCCTCGGCCCGTTCGTCAGCGACTCGCCGTGGCTTCGTCAGCTACGCTACGAATGCCCTCTGTCCGCAATGAAGCGCTCGCGTTTTTGAGAATGCTGGATCAGCGCGTGGACCCGGCGCCGTTGATGCGCGAGGTGGCACAAGCGCTTGCCGCGCGGCACCTGCCATTGAACGAGCGGTTCTCGGTGATGGGCAATGCGCTGATCTTCTCTGGGCACGGAGATCCGCTCATTCGCGTGTTAAAAGACACGCTATTGTACGAGAATAACTTAAAAGAGAACGCTCGCATTTTGGACAATTTGATTGAGACGGCCACGCGTAGGGTGGGGTGAGTGTGTGAGCGAAGTGCTCGCGGAGGCGACAGAGCCACCGAACAGATCGCCGCGCGAGAATCCAAACCAAAGTCGGGCTGCGACCTCTGAGATGCCCCCAACACCTCCCAGATACAGCTCTGCTCGGCCCGCGTCAGAAAACAGATGCCATATCCCGTACGGCGATCCCACCACGATGTCAGCAAACCCGTCGTCGTTGACGTCTCCGGCCGCCGCGATCGCATGGGCGAAGCGTGCCGTAGGATCCGCCGAACGAAGTATCGAGGCAGGGCTTGGTTCTAAGCCCTGGGGCCCTCCATGAAAAAAAACGACGCTTGATGCCTGTTGCATGTTGGGTACTGTCGGTTCGGTTCGCACAACGAGCACGTCGCCAAATCCGTCGCCGTTCACATCTCCAGCGGCTTGTGATTGCCATTGTGCACAACGAGTTGAGTCTGCATCGTAAATCACGTCCGTGGCATCGGCCGAAATGCCGCCAGAGGTTCCAACAAACACGTAGGCTCGGCTCGGACCCGCGCTCGCCCTCTCCGGTGTGCCGCATCTGCTTATGATGATGTCACTATATCCATCGAAGTTGATGTCTCCCGCGGTGTTTACGTTCACGTAAGAAACCCGGGCGTCGGAAAACGGTGCAAAATCAGCCGCAGGCGCCGTGGGAAGACTCCCCGCAGCGCCGTAAAAAACAAGAGTCCGGCTTGCAAAAATCCTGGGCAATAAATCACTTGAGATGACCATGATCAAAAAGTCACTCGCACCATCCCCGTTCAGATCCATCCCTCCCGCGAAAGCAAAGTCAGCTGCTGCGTCCGGAGACCGCACCTCATAAACCTTCGCCGCGATGAGCCCCAGTCCGTCAAACCCGCCCAAATAGAGTTGAACCTGGCCCAGAGATGGATCGGGATCCGCGCCGTCACCGCTGATCAGCAGATCGGCAAACCCGTCGAGATTGACGTCCCCGGCTGTCGCCACCGCAGCTCCGAAGTGATCCCGACTTTCACTTTGGCGCATCCGCGTAGTGGCTCCCGAACTCACGCCCGTCGCGCTGCCATGAAAAATTGAGACAGCGTGGTCACCTCCCGTGAG
>JANNCG010001054.1:0-3849 GCA_031386385.1 Myxococcales bacterium | reverse complement strand
CCATTAGCTATGTGCGTCACATGACAAACGAGCCATTCACGGGACTCCCTCGGCACTACGGGTTGTGGGCTCCCGCGAAGGGCGATCATCAGGTGAATCCAGTGACTGACGAAGTGATGGCAAGATCGTCGATCGATGTCCCGGTGATGGCGCCGTACGACAGCGGCCCAATGGCGCGACTTCCCGAATTTGCGACCACGGGAATGTATCCCCGCCGCGGCTCAGGCATCGTCCTATGGGATCTCGGAAATCCTTGGCAACCCGCAGGAAACCGAACCTTCACCGCAGCCGAAGAGCTGATGTATCCAGACCCGCACGGTCAGCTCCGAAAGCTTCACACTTGGCACACCCGACAGATGGTCCACTTCTTTCGGGGCCGTCCGCAAAACGAGGCACCAGAGATCATCGATGTGTGCAATGGTCAAGCGTGTGCATTTACCAACTGCTTCGGCAGTCCGGATGCTTGCATGCCTCGGTTCTAGGCTCTCCGTGCGCGAGGTGACCCTCAACGAACGCGGTTGCGGTCGCGGCTAGGACGAGCTGGTGCGGTGGGCGGTGCTCCCTGTCGGGGCGAGATATCGCCCATGTCCATCGTAGGCTCGCCCATCTCCATTCGCCCCTGCTCAATCGCGTTGTGCTGATCGTTCTGAACCGGCGGAGTCACCGAGGGTGTGGGGTTTGTCACAGTCGTCAGCATCTGAGTCGGCGGAGCAACTCGAACTGCGGGGAGCGCTCGAGCTGAGGACGTCGTCAACCGGGTTGCCATGGACGCTGCAGCACCCAGTGCCGCAGCACCCACGAGGGCCGCAGCGAGCCGCTTTCGACGCTTCTTTGTTGCGCCGACAGTACAGTCCTCGGTCATGACCGTACCGTCAGTTCGCCGGTACATTCGCACGCAAATCTTCGAGCCCGACGCGATGATCAGCGACTCGGCCTCATCGCGTGTCATGGCCGAAAGATTGAAGACGTTCTTCTCGCAAGAGCCGCAATAACGGACGCGATCATCTCCGATCATCTGATCCCACTGAGCATGGCAAGGGCTCGCGACGGTGATTTTCTCAAGCATCGGGAGGCGTCGCTTCTCGCCGCGCAATCGGGCCTCGATCTCGACGAGTTCACGCTCCATCCGAGCGGTACGTTCGGCGAGGTCTCGCTGAGCGGTGAGCTTGGTCTTAGCCTGTTCGAGATCGCGATGAAGGGCTGCTTTGCGTTCATCGAGGGCGATCTGTTCGTCGCGGTAGGTCATGGGTTGGCTTTCAGTTGGTGGGGGGGGCTTGGGCTTTCGCGTTCGAAGGTCTTGGCGGCGGGGATGATGCGCGTTTGCGAAGAGATTTACGCTTTTGTTTTGGCGTCTCTGTACCGACGGCTCTATGCGCAAATAGTTTTGAACTTCCCCAAATCTAGTTCTCACTGGGTGCGCGCCGTTGACCACTACCCCCCCCTGCTCAACGCTCTTGAGGGCTTGTGGGAGCCAACTAATGGGTCCTCGGGCGCACTCGGGGTGCTCGGTCCCGTGGACTCTGGTGACCCGTGCGAATCAGGTCTGGCGCCGGATCGGGAGCCGGTCCGATGCCACCTTGGATCATCTCCCGTGGCGCGACCTCGGGCGGCGGTGAAGGATCGACAACTGGGACCATCGCGCCGGTCATTGAGGTCATCTCGCCGTGCTCAAGTTGGGTCCGATCGCTGGCTCTCCGTGCGTCATGTGCACTCTTCAATTTTACGCTCATTGACACTGCGGCGCCAAGCGCGGCCGCACCGACGAGGGCAGCGGCGAGCCGTTTTCGACGCTTCTTTTTTGCGCCTACGGTGCAGTCTTCAGTCATCACGGTGCCGTCGGTTCGCTTGTACATTCGCACGCAAATCTTCGAACCCGACGCGATGATCAGCGACTCGGCCTCATCGCGCGTCATGGCCGAAAGATTGAAGACGTTCTTCTCGCACGAGCCGCAGTAACGGACGCGATCATCTCCGATCATCTGATCCCACTGTGCATGGCACGGACTCGCGATCTGGATGTTTTCAAGCATTGGGAGGCGTCGCTTCTCACCTCGCAATCGGGCCTCGATCTCAACAAGCTCACGCTCCATTCGAGCCGAACGCTCTGCCAGGTCTCGCTGAGCGCTAAGGGTGCTTCTGGCCTGCTCGAGCTCTCGTTGCAGGGCGGCCTTTCGCTCATCAAGAGCGATTTGTTCGTCGCGATAGGTCATTTGAGTTCTTTCAACACAGCAACTTGGAGACTTCTTTGACTCAAAAAAGAGTATTGCTCTCTAACGTAAAACCCAAGGCTACCGGCCTCGTTGCCGAAGTGTCTGCGGGGCCACAGGAGTCGTCCGTGGATGCTGAGCTTGCGGCGGGCTGTAGGCGGCAGGCCCGCCCATAGAGATCCATCCGAGCTGATGACCCACTCCGACTTCGGGCGTGGGGGAAATGTTAGGAAGCAATGGTGGTTGCGCGGGTGTTCGCTCGTCGATCATGCTCCGTGCAGTGTCTGCCTCACCGCCATCAAGCCGTCCGATGGCTGGTGCCGCCGTGCGCAACTTGGCGCCGATGGAGACCGCCGCACCAAGAGCCGCTGCCCCAACAATGGCCGCAGCCAGACGTTTTCGGCGCTTTTTCTTTGCGCCGACGGGGCAGTCTTCGGTCATGACGGTACCATCATTTCGCTTGTATATTCGCAGGCAGATCTTCGCATCGGTTGCGATGATCAGCGACTCGGCCTCATCGCGCGTCATGGCCGAAAGATTGAAGACGTTCTTCTCGCAAGAGCCGCAGTAACGGACGCGATCATCTCCGATCATCTGATCCCACTGTGCATGGCACGGACTCGCTACCGTGAGGCTATCGAGCATTGGAAGGCGACGTTTGTCGCCTCGCAGACGAGCTTCAATTTCGGCGAGCTCTCTCTCCATTCGGGTCGAGCGGGCCGCGAGCTGCTTTTGCGCTGCGAGGTCTTGCCTCGAAGTGGCGAGATCTTGCTGGAGGGCTGCCTTTCGCTCGGCCAACGCGAGTTGTTCATCTCGATAGGTCATAGGGTTTCTTTCGATTCGGAGAGCGGGGATGGGCCAATTCGATGCGAGCGATTTGTGCGGCCAATGAGGGCGATCATGACGTAGCGTTGGCACAGACGTACGGCCGATAAGGTTCGGACGCCCAAACACTACAAAAGTTTCATCGATGACAAAAAAAGCAATTTCCCTTGGAATTTTAGGCTCTGTGTACCTCGCGGCTTTCGGGTGTAGCAACCCACCCACGAACACCGATGCCGCGACAGACGCCGCCGACGGCCAATCTATTCCTGACACGTTTGGCGGGGATTCTCCCGATCCACTCGTAGACGCTGTGGACGTCCAACTTCCACCGGGACCACCTGGGCAGATTCTTCGAGTCGCAGAGACCGGCAACGTTGTGATCCCGACACTCAGCACGGACGTGAACGTTGTTTACACGGAGGCCCGAATTCCACACGTTTACGCTGCCAATCAGCGCGACGCGTATGTTGTGCAGGGATTTTTGCTGGGCCGAGACCGATACTTTCAAATCGAGCTTCAGCGACGTGTCGGACTTGGAAGCGCCTCTGAGTTGTTGGGCGAGCGAGGGATGTCCATCGACACGCAGTCTCGCGGGCGCGGCTATCGCGTGATCGCGGATCGTCTGTTAACTCAAATGGGACCCTTAGAGCGCGATGCGCTCGACGCTTTTGCAGAAGGCTTCAACGTGTACGTGATGGGTGTCCGCGCACGCCCTGTGACGGTTCCGCCAGAAGTTCGGGCGATCGGGTTGGTGCTGGGACTTGAGAACCCCGCGACGCTCATGATGCCTATTACCCGCCAAGATCTCGCTGCGGTG
>JANNCG010001037.1:0-6187 GCA_031386385.1 Myxococcales bacterium | reverse complement strand
TATGCATCGAAGATCTGAAGCCCTTGGCGACTGACGCTGTTCCAGAGGACAAAGAGACCTTCAGTGTTTGGCGGTGAATCAGGACTGAACGAGATTGGATGCGAGCGACGCAAATCTTCGTCGATCCACACAACGTCGTTTGGGCCCAAATGGTCCTGGCGAGCGAGCCAGCTTGCCTCAACAATTTGGTTAGCTCGATAGGGCGCGTTGCCGATTGGCCTGATAATTTCAAGGCGAATTGTCAGCCAATCGCGGACGAGACCGAACGCAAACATCCCGCGATTCGCGATTCGTTCGCGAACCCATGTGGGTCGACCAACGACGCGCGCGTGGACCACTTGGCCTGCTTGAACGTACTCGCGAATGTTTTCGCTCTTGAGCATGAGCCGTCCACACTCGGTGACGTGAATCCCACGCATCGCCATAGCACGATACTCCGCCGTGTGGCGAAATCGCCGATCCGCGCTGTATTCGCCAGGGTCCGCAAACACGCGCTCCGCAGGAGATCCAACCCCATCTCGCTCTACGGCGCCTCCGTCGCCCGCCTCCACCACGATCACGTCGCTTACCCCTTCGCGGATCGCAAACGACTGTTGGCCAACTGCCCCACCCATCGAACATCCCGTGGCAAATACCGCCACTGGGAGCATTTTTGTGATCAGCGAATGTGTCGCGTTTGGTCGCTGCGAACTCGAAAAAATCCTGTGTGTGTGTGTGTGTTACACATCATTGTCCACCTCCGTTATGAGGGATTAAGGATGTCTCGGTCTCTCAAACTTCGCAATGGGGCACGCATCAAAATCGGCCACGGCTTGACACCCAGGCGTCACTTCGACCGCTTTCTTAGGCGCTCCCAGTTCGCTCTGCATCACCCCGAAGCCGTATCGCGGACAGCGACGGTCGTGTCGTGGCAGGCAACCTATCTACGGAAGTGTTGAGGGAGCGCGTTGATTGAACCACAGCCACGGTCCATAACCACAACGTTATTGCTGAAAACGAGCCGCTTTAGCCCCCGCCTAGGTCACTTAGAGCGGTGGAAGTCCACCATTGTTGCCATTGTTGCCATTGGTCCCGCCAGGCGCTGACACGGGATTAAACGGCTTCGATGGCTGCCACTCTGCCGCCGGAGCTGCGCCCGCAGGAGGTGGCGGGGGAGGCGCGAAGGGGTTAGCTCCAGGAGCCGGAGGAGGCGGCGTCCCGGGAGGCATCACGGGGGCTTGTGCGACGGGCGCAGGGGGTGGCGCAAATGGGTTGGGTGGCCCTGCGACGGGGGCGAACCCTGGGGACATCGGAGCCCCTCCAGGCGGTGGGCCCATGGGTCCGGCTTGAGGAGCCACCGGCCCGAGAGGAGCACCACCAACGGGCGCAAAGCTTCCAGCACTTGGCGGCGCAAACGGGTTGGCTGCCGGTTGGCCACCAAACGATTGTGCGGGAGCCCCAGGCATTGGACCCGCTATCGTGGGACCCATCGTATTGACACCAGGCGCGGCGGCAGGTTGTCCTCCACCCATAAACGGCAGATTGGGTCCGTTGGGTGCCATGGGCGCAAACTGTCCTGGAGGCGCTGCGGGCTGTCCACCGCCCATAAAGGGTAGGTTGGGTCCGTTGGGTGCCATCGGCGCAAACTGCCCTGGAGGTGCCGCCTGCTGTTGGGCTCCTCCCGAAAACGGAACCTCAGGCCCATTCGCAGGCAGAGGCGCAAAATTCGTCGGCGCCGTCGCAGAGAAGCCTCCCGCGTTCATCGCCGCGGCCGGAGCACTCGCTACCGGTGTCTGAGGCACGTTGGCGTTGGCCGCGGGAGCTGCGGGAGCATTCGCTGATCGTCGAACGTTTGCAGTCGCGACATAGCTCTCGCTGCCATCATCAAAACGAAGCTTGAGCAACACACCCATCGGATTGGCCTCCGTCACCGTTGCCGCCTCGAGCGGACCACCAAGACGCGTTGCCATCACACGATCACCAGGAGAAAACGAACTCATTGCTACGCAGACCTCCAGCGACAACTGCGCTCACCGTGAACGCACTTATTGCCACCGGCGAGTATACGCCATCACAACAGAACAACGTCCCTGAAAAACTGCGCCCACCGAATGCGCCCCTCAAACTCGGTATAACGCACTAAAATCTCTCCACTTCGAGTCTCACCCGTGGACGTCTCAACGCGGGACCAAAACTCACGCTCAACGACGTGAGGTCCCAAGACCATGCGATCGGTGATCGAAGCATGCACGTCTGAGTGGCTCGCAAACATCTTGCCATAACGCTCACGAAACTCGACGATCCCCGTCGTGGTGATGGCACCCGTCGCATCAGAGACTTGGACCTCATCGTGATAACACGCACAAAAAGCCTCTATATTCGCTGCGTTGTATGCCGCAAGCTGACGATCTGAGAGCTGCACTATGAGCGGAGCGTCGAGTTGTTTATCCACACAGAGAGCAAAGAACGCTCACACGTAGGGCGCAACCAGAATCGCCTCACCGTCGCGAAATTCATCGAAGACATAACCCGTTGACCAGATCGCCATGAGCGGCTCATAGGGATTCAAGAGGCTCTCAAAAGACCGATTGATTTGCGCCACGGGATCTGCGCGGACCACATGGGCCAAAGCCAAGTGCTCCCACAGCTGAGCGAGCGAACTTTCATTCGCCGCCAACGACCACCAGGACGGACGACCCGCCGGATCTTTCGGACCATGCCCCAGAGGGAGTTGATAAGCAGATGCCTCAAGCGCACTCGCGATCGTCCATTGCAGCGACTGAGTCCACCAACTGCGCCGCACGGTGCGCCAGCACGAGGCATCAACCGTGCGCCACGAGATCTTCGAAAGGTCTGGCAATCCCCAGACATTCAAGCGCTTCACAACCTCGCGCACCAAGCTCTCGGCCGCGGTGATTCCCGGTCCATCCGAGGCCAACGCAATACAATCCCGCAGCGTGTGAGGGACGCTCTTCGCCTCGTCAACGACATGTCTGACGGGCTTCGCAACCACCTCGTTGGCCTGTCGCCAAACGACTCGATTCGCCGGAGTCGCTGGAGGCTCAATCAACTGCTCAACGTTGGTCCGAAACCCACGGACCCCATCCCCCAACCACTGCACCGGAACAAGTCCTCGAGCAACCAGCAGCTCCCACAGTTCAGCGGGCTCGAGTTCGACACTCACACGGACACGGCTGTGAGCCCTGTCGCAGTGCAGCTTTGAGGTGACTTCAAGCAAAGCGGTCTCGCTCCAGCTCACCACCACGCTGCTGGGACGCCAATCAAATGCATGGGTTTTTTCAGACAGAATCGCTCGTATGTCCTTCTCGTCAAGCTCCAACAGCGCCCCCAAAGCCAGACCATATCCGAGATGATCTGGCCGCATAATGCAATCGGTGAGAGCCACGCGATCATGAACGGCATGAGCACACCCTTGCGTTCGCAACATCGCGATCACAGCGCGGGTCATTGAAGCACGCACAACCCGGTTGCTTCTAGGGTCTGGCGTCTGGTCTAACAAAAACTGCTCCTCAGGACGCACGGCATCAGCTTCGAGGCCACAGACCAAGCATTTGCCCGTCAACCTGAGCAAACGTTTTGACGTCCAACGCAGCTCGAGTGTTTCCGTTCGATGAATCATCGACGCGTATCTATACCAGCGTCGTTTTAAGTTGGGTACCGGTCACTCAACGACTTAGGCGATCGAGAACAAACCCTTCGCCCAAGCGAGCTTCTTCTCACCCTGCTTTGTCGCAGACTCCATCGCGACAATCGCCACTGCCGGAACATGCCTCACCAACACAACACCATTGGCGCTCTTCCAGACCGTCTGTCCCCGCTCTCTCAGAATCGCTAGCGAAACACCCAACAAAACATCCACATTGGCTCTCTTACCCACCTTGGCGTCCGTGCTGCTCGCCAAGTGAACGTGGGTGCGCGCAACAGAAGAGATCCCCTCCGCAGCAATCCCTTCGAGTGCGTTGACGTTGGTTCCGTGCCAAACAAGACCCTCCACGTCAGTAAGAACCTCCCAGCTCTGCTCAAGCGCCTCCAAGCTGACACCTCCGACCCCACCGCTGTGCCCCTGACAAGCGCGAACCCGATCGCCCTCAACCTCAAAGCGCTTCTTCTCGTTGGTCTCAACCGCCTGATCAAACAGCGCTCGACTCATCGCCAGGACCCTCAAGACGTCCGCCACCGAAGCCCAGCCCTCGTGATCCAACACGATCCCGGCCTCCGCTGCTCCATGTCTCAAGAGCCAAGAGAGCTTCTTACTCGCGGTCACTGTCGTCTTGTCAGTTGCCATTGCGGCGACAGCTATGGGTCGCTGCCACAGCTCACGCAACTCCGGATCGCCAATTATTTCATGCCGCCGAGTTCGCCTTGCGGTCAACCCATGGCTCTGGCGTGTTCGCGCTGTCCGTGATTGGGGCGCTCACAACGGTGTATTTCTGATCACGACACCAGCTGACTGCCGCCAGCAAGGCCCCTCCGGCGTCGGGCCCCACGCACGCGAACAGGACCCTTCGCGACCGCTCGCTGACCACCGCTGCAACCGTCTCACGCCCATGGGCTCGTTGGACTAACTGGACTCTCATGTTGACTCGACCTTGTTGATGCTATTGCTTGAAAATTACCTGACAATTCACAGAACATCTCACGACTCTGCAAATCGGTTTCTTGGATGATCTAAGCCCGAACAACAGCGCAACGCAAGCATGCGTGTGACATATTCTGTCACACACAATATCACTTCGTCGCAATGCGGATCAGCGCGACACAGGGGACATCTTTTTCAGTCGCCCAAGCCTTCTGCACGGTCCCTTCAACAAACCACAGTCCGTCCCCTTCGGGGTCTGCGAGCGTCTGCCGCACTGTCCACTGATCGGGGCCGTCCTGAGTGAGTACCGTCATCCGTGGCTCACGGGCGGCGCGATCAAATCTGAGCAGATCGTAGTCGACCCAATAGTCCGCCATCTGCTCGGCGATCTGCTCCGCAGTCCACAGATCTTCCGTTGGACTTCGAACAAACCGCGTCGCGTCTGCGTAGTCCTTGCGACTCAACGACACCACAAATCGATGCATCTCCGCTCGAACACGAGCCGCCAATGCACGGAGCGCCTCAAACGCCACACGTGCTCGTTCGCGCTCAATTTCGCGCGGATCAAGCACGACCTCTTTGGCAGGATCGATAGGATTTTTCCCAACATTTTGCATGCGCTCCCACTCATCCACGAGGCTTGAGTCAACGCTGCCGATCACCGTTCGCAGGTAAGCCGCCATGTCCACCACGGGATCATCCTTCGCAGCCTCCGGAACCGTCTGAACCAAAACCTTGTACACATCGCTCAGGTACCGCAACAACACTCCTTCGCTTCGTTGCATCCCATAATCAATGATGTAGTCGTCGAACATAGCGTACCGTTCGTACATCTCGCGCGTAATACTCTTGGGGCGAATGTTGTCCTCGCCGACCCAAGGGTGCCGCGTCTTGAACTCGTTAAACGTGTCATAGACAAACTCGCGCAGCGGTTTTGGGTACTCAAGTTTTTCAAGCGCAGCGATGCGCTCTTCGTACTCAACACCTTGCGCCTTGAGCTCTTCGAGCTTCGCACGCTTGACTGAATCGAGCTGTTTGTTCAGGATTTGGTCAGGGTTTTCGACGATCGACTCAGCCAAGGTCATCACGTCGAGCGCGTACGCAGGGCTCTCGCGATCGAGCTTTTGGACCGTCTCAATGAGCCACAAACCCAGGGCCTGGTTGAGCGAAAACTCCTGCTGCAACGTCGTCGAAACACGCACGCGCTTACCCGCACGACCGGGGTTTGCGAAGGTCTCTAAAATCTTTGCGTCCAACAGAGAGCGAAACAACATCTTGGCCATCGCACGCTCTTGCTTCTTGCGACGGTTTTCAAGGGCTGAGCCCTCGATCAACTGAATGAGTTTTCCGTAGCCACCACGGCGGGTGTCAATGTGCCCTTCAATCAAGTGGACAAGCATTGCGTGAGACACCCGAAATTGTGACTGTAGGGCCTCCGGCTCTCGACCCCGCATGCGCTCGTAGGTTGAGCGATCGTAGTGAACATATCCGTGCTCGGGAGGCTTTCTACGAACGATCTTGCGCATCTTTGCAGAATCACCGCCGGCTTTCGCCTCGAGCTTGAGGTTCTCAATCGCGTGCTCGGGGGCCTGCGCCACCACGTACCCG
>JANNCG010001032.1:0-6909 GCA_031386385.1 Myxococcales bacterium | reverse complement strand
GGTCGATCTCACTCACCACGACTACACCAAAGCCAACGGAAAAGCCCTCTACCTGTTTGTCAATTTTGACACACCCATACTCTGTCTGTCGCAGGACTCGGTGCGAATGCCTTGGATCAACGCCATCACCGCGCGCGAACGAATGGATCGATTTGTCGAAGACCTCGTGGCACGTTGCCCCTTTGCAAAAATAGATCGATCCCTGCTAGATCACCCTCGATTGCGACGAGAATCGGGCAGCGCCGGGGGGAGACTCGCGAGCACGGACACAAGCACGAGCAATCGATTTGAGTGCGATTTAGCAGTGCGAATTATGGTCAACGCCATGCAAAATGGGCAGTAACTGCGCGGGGTGAAGTCACGCCGCAACGTCTGTGTTTCGCTCACTCGAGTACGCAAAGAGTTTCTTCTTTGCGTTGATGGGCCCTTCGAAATAGCGCCGTGAGAGCTCGGCCACTGTGAGCGTTAACACCGTCGCGACGACCCACTGAGCGGGTCGAGACGTGAGCGAAGGCCACAGGCGAAGCAGCGCGATCCAGAGCAAGGGATGCACCAAGTACACCGCATAGCTCACGCGCCCGAGATAGCGCAGCGGTCGCAAAGATAGCGCCCTCACCCACACGCCACTCGGCGAAGCGCACGCGCTCACGATCGCGCCCATGAGCAGGGCATAGCCCGTCCCCTTCAGGCCGGCGATCGTGTGACTGAGAGGCGTCGCGCCCGCACCCGAGGTCATGACCGATGCGACCAGCAAAACGCCAGCGCCGAGCACAAGAGAGCTCGCCCGCAGCAGGCGCACTCTCGTTGCATACTCGCGGTGAACCAGGGCAAACAGCGCTCCCACGCCGAGCGAGTCAAGGCAGCCCGGGAGCAGGTACAGCAGTGCGAACTTTCGCAGCCCAAAATGCACACCCATCGATCGCCATAGGGCGCCTATGATAATGGTTGTACACACTATGCTGAGTCGCGCGCGGCGAGGGGCAAAGAGTATCAGCCAGGGCCAGAGCAGATAAAATTGCTCTTCGACAGCGAGAGACCAAAAGTGCGACGGAAGCCCGACCCATGCGTTGTACTTGGCGACGAGAAAATTGCTCAAGTAGGCCGCGTGCCAGTGCGCTTCGCCGCGCACACCCGCAACATCCAGAACCCACAGGACCGCGAGGGTCGCGTAAAAAATGGGGGCAATGCGGAGGGCGCGACGCCAGTAAAAAGCCTTGGCAAAACGAAGCTTGTCCGCGAACGTTGTCGTGGGGCCGGACAATAAGATTCCTGTAATAAGAAATCCGCTGAGGACAAAAAAGAGCCTGACGCCAAGCAGACCGCGGTCTAGCGGAAAATCTCGCCCCACTTCCCAGTGATGCATAACGACCAGCAAGACGGCGATGGCACGGAGGCCATCAAGCGCTGGCCAGTGGGTAGAACTCTGTTTTGCGTCGGGTGAGGTAGGCAACGACGAAAGGATATACCCATCCCTGTGGGACTAACGCTACTCTCCGCGAAAATGACAACGGTTTCACCCCCTCCTGCGCCTGCTCCCGCCCCAGTGTTTGCTGAGTCCACGCCCCTCGGGTTGCTTGGCCTCGCAGTGGGCTGCGCCGCGCTGCTCCCGATCGCGTTTGGGCAGACGCTCACCCCAGCGGCTTTTCGCACTGCGGCGATCTACTGCCTCTTGTTTGGCGGAGGCTGCCAGTTTCTCGCCGGGATGATGGCCCTAGCGAACAAAAATCTCTTGGGCGGGACGCTGTTCACCACGTTTGCCTTCAACTGGATTGTCAACTGGCACATCCTGTCGGGCTATGCGGAGGGGCGTGTTCCGGACCCGCACATTGTGCTGAGCATTGATGGATGCTTCACGATTATTTTTGTCGTGTTGACCTTCGCGTTTGGATTTTATTCGAAGCTGCTATTTTTCTTTCTGCTCGACATCGACGTCTTGTTTATCTGCAGGATCCTGCGCGAGATCACCAAATCACAGTCATTTGCCACACCCATTGCGCTCGCCACGGTGCTGCTTGGCCTGATCGCGCTGTATCTAGCGTTTGCCATTTTGCTCAACACTGCAGCGGGAAGGCAGATCTTGAAGATCCCTGGACCCCTGTTTATGCCCACGCTTCCGGCGGGCGTTGCGCCTCCCACCCACTAAGACGCACAGAAGGCGCCATGAATCGCACACAACAAGCGATCGCCGTGCGTCTCGCACGATGGTTAGGTCCTTGGGCACCCAGCACCCAGTACCCCCGGGATGTGATTCGCGACGAGGTTTTGCTTCCACGGCTGGGCGAGACTCCCAACACACTTCGCACATGGGTCTATCGTCCAGCGCATCGCGTTGCCACCGGTGCAGTGCTGCTTCTTCCGGGTCTTCACTATGCGGGACCGTCAGACCCTCGGCTCGATCGATTCGCGAGTATTTTAGCCTCGTCGGGGATGCTCGTTTATGCCCCATTTTTGCCCGCGCTTGAGCAATTGCTATTACACCCTTCGGTGTTCACCGACGCGCAGGTAGCGCTTGATGCGCTGTTGGGTACCGAGCTGTGTCGGTCGCACAAGCCCGGCGTGATGAGCATTTCGTTTGGCTCGCTTCCGGCGCTCGCCCTCGCAGCCAACCCGGTGTACGCCAACCGTATTGAGACGCTGGTTCTGTTCGGCGGGTACGCCTCACTCTTTGACACCCTTCGCTTCTGCGTCGGCGGAAACCACGGCCGCCCCAGAGACCCACTCAACAACCCCGTGGTGTTTCTGAACCTCATTGAGCACATCGAAGAGCTTCCAGCCGAGCACAGGGACGCTATGACCCGTGCGTGGCTCACATTTGTGCACCAAACGTGGGGCAGGCCAGAACTGAAGCACGGGCTTGAGGCGCAGAACATCGCCCACCGGATCGCCGACGGGTTAGTCCCGTCTGTCCGCTCACTCTTTTTGCGCACCACCGGGTGCACCCCCGGTGCAATGCCGGTTCTCGAAGCCGCGCTCGCAAAGGGAGCATCCCAGATCGCGTGGATTGATCCATCAGCGTATTTACCGAACATTCACACACCCACGCACATCGTTCATGGCGCCGATGACGACGTGATCTCGTTTGAGCAGGCTGGACTTTTGGCTACAAACATTCGACCAGGGTTGGTCAAAGGAGTGCACATCACGGGGATGTACGGACACTCGGGCCAGAGCACGTTGGCGTTTGCGGACCTGGGAGCTGTTGGGCGCGAAGTGCGAACCATGATGGGGGCACTGGGGGCTATTGCGCTCGCTGGAGGCGCTTGTGCTGAAACAAGTGCGAGTATCGGGTAGGCTTCGGGGATGCGTGACATTCGACTGCTCGTTGGTTCGGCCCTGATGTTGGGGGTACTCCAGGCGTGTGCACCGTTGATTCCGTCGGTGTTGCCGTTAGAAGGGACTCGTCGGGCGCAGGTCGGCACGACGTCCGTCGGAGGAGCGCTTGTGTACGTGGGCGACTATGTCCGCGCCCCAGGCGTGGCCGCGATGGGGCGGGTGTCGCACCAGTTCTCGGACACCTTCGCGCTCGGTGGAGACATCGGTCTTGGCGTCACGTCGGTCGAGACCCTTGCGGGCACAAGAACCTACGGCGCCGCGTCTGGGAGGATTCACGCAAGCTTCACTCCCGACACAGATCACGTCGCGATTCACGGCGGAGTCTCTGGTGCGGGTGGCAATGGAGGCGGCTCGATGGCCCTCGACATAGGCGCCCGGGTTGGCATCTCACCGCACGCGCGGATCGATCTGTGGGCGGGTCAGTCCATAGGCTACACGCTCGCGTTTTTCACAGTGATGAACCAGCTGCAAAACCGATCGTTTTTTATGTCCGCGACGAGCATCGGCGTTGGGTTTCGTTTAACACCTTCGATCACCATTGGGCCGTCGCTCACCATGGCCTTTGTCGCCAACTCAGACGGCGGGCAACCCTCCACAATGAACGTGTTTCGCCCAGGATTTATCCCGGGAATTTTTATCAGCACCGCGACGGATCGCACAGGACGTTAGGCTTTTTATGAACCCTTTAAACCTATACGCCAACAACCACTTTGATCCCGGCCTCGCGCAAATAGCGGTCGCCGCGCTGGACCTTATGATCTTTGCGCTGATGGTATTTTGCGTCGTGCAGTACCGCAGGGCGCGAGCCAACGCAGCGCGTGCTGGGGCTCCAAGCGAGAGCGCCGTTGAGCTGCAGCCAGGGCTTAAGTTTGTGAGCGGAAAGGTCGAGTACGCGCGTGAGGCCAAGTACGCCCTGCGTGTCACCATCGAGCAGTATGGGACGGAGATACACAGCAAGAACTCCACAACCCACCGGTTTGACGAGGTCGGACGAAAGACCGAGTGCACGCCGTTTTATATCAAGCACAAGAGCGGCAAACGAATTCGCGTTGAGCCCGAAAAGGCCGAAGTTTTGCTAGTGGATAAGCTCGACCAACGACACTGGACAGAGATGACACGGCGGTGGCTTCGCGCTGAGCTTACGCCGGACGAGCTGCTGATCGCGGAGGGAGAGCTCAGCATCGGGCACGACCCTGAGCTGCTCGGATCAGGCGAAGGATATCGCGACAACTCTCATGGTTGGGTCTTCAAGCCACGCGACGGCGTCCTGCGGGTGTCCACAGAGAGTTTAGCGAAAAAGTACGTGCTTCGCGCCAACGCGTTTGGCAAAATGATCGCGCTTTTGCCGATGTTTTGGCTGGGGATGCAGGTTCCGCTGGCGACGTATCGACTTCGTGCGTGGGTGGGGCAAGACGTCGAGGCGACGTACCTGGGTCGGTCGTATTGGCAGACGCGCGGAAGCAAAGGCGGAACAACAGACCACTATGCCGCCACCTTCGCCACCCACCCCGACGAAGCCGGAAGAACCGTGCAAGACCGAATCGAGATTGACTCTTCGGACTACCTCGATCTCCGAGAAGTGCAAACTGACCGCATTTGGATTCGTCGAGTCCCTGGATTCGAGTTGGCAACCAACCTTGGGAGTGGAAGCACTGTCCACGTCGGCGCCTGGTTTGCTGCACTGCTCATCGCCGGGGTCACGCTGCAGCAGGTCTTAAAGCGACACAACCACAAGCGCTGGTACGAGGGCAAAGTCAGTGAGGACGGCACGGGGACTCTACCGCCACCGAGCAACGAGCGGTTTGCAGAAATGCCGACACGATATAGTGTATAATTAGTATGACTTTACATATATACGGCAACAACTGCTTGGGTCCATTTGGAGCTGCGCTCTTTGCTGCATCTCTCAATATCACCATGCTGGCGATCCTTGGGTTTATCGTTCGTGAGTATTTTGCCGCTCGAAAGGCCTCTGCCCTCGCGGCTGCCAGCGCCGACGCCCTCGGTGAGCTGCGTGCTGGGATCCGGTTTGTGACAGGAACCGTTGAGTATGCGAAGGACTGCGCATTTGCCGTTCAAGTGACGATTCAGCAGAGCGGTTCTGAAGAGGAGTCTGAGGGCTCGTACTCGCACGCCTTCACCGAGACATCCCGAAAGACCAACGCGAATCCCTTCTATATCAAGCACGCAAGCGGCAAGCGTATTCGCGTCGAACCACAAGGAGCCGATGTTGTTTTGATCGATCAACTGGACCAACTCCACTGGGTCGAGAAAGAGCGGCGCTCGATTCGTGCTGAGCTGACACCCAACGAGCGGGTGATCGCCGACGGCGAGCTGTGTGAAGGGCACGATCCAGAGGCCAACAGCAGCACCACTGGGTACCGAGAGAGTCTTAAGGGGTGGGTGCTTAAGCCACGCGACCATCGGCTTCAGTTCTCGACAGAGAGCCTCGCTCGACCCCACGAGCTTCGCGCAAAGGCCTTTCGCAAATCGTTTGTAGTCATCGCGTTCATCGCTGCGGCGATGCAGGTTCCGCTTTCGCCCTACCACTTGCGGGCGTTCAGTGGACAACAGATCCAAGCGACGTATCTGCGTCGATCTACGTGGCAAACCGACAGCGATAACGGTCCAAGCACCCACTACGGTGTAGAGTTTACCTCGCCGTTGAGCCCTCGGCTCAACCAGGTCGAGCGCGAAGAGATCGACTCGTCAGACTACCGTGAGTTGGATGATCACTTGAGGGCATCTATTTGGGTTCAATATGTACCGGGCTATCCGGTCGCGACCGCGCTGGGTCGAGGCAATTCGATTGCGCTCTGGCTCTGCGCGATGGCGTCCATGATGACCGCAGGTGCCTTTTTCGTTGCGTACAAGACACATCACTTCAAGCGATGGTACGAGCGCAAACACAACCAAAAGGGGTCCGGGCGCCTCCCTGAACCCTCCGGTGAGCGCTTCGCGAATAATTGAGTGTCTGCGGCCTGAAGATCATCGGATAGATATTACTTATAACACATATAGTTCTCCGATTTGCTCTCCCCGACCTGACGGCCATCAGGCACCAAGACACCATTGTCATAGGAAATTTGCAGGGTGACCACTTGATTTTTCCGCTCGTTTCGCGCAAGCTCCCGGACTCAATTTCGCATCTCGCGAATCCAAGGATCACCCAATAAAATGTCGTTTCTCAGCTCAGTAAAGTTCGCCACAAGTTTTTCGATGCTCTGTCTCGTTGCCGCATGTAGCCCTGCGATGACCCCCGCCGACGGGGGCGACGCTGGCACAACGCCAACGGACATGGGCACGACACCGACGGACAACCCCAACGCACCCACAGACGTCCCATCCGCCACGGACGTCCCATCCGCCGTGGATGTCCCATCCGCCGTGGATGTCCCCTCTGCAGCGGATGTTCCAACGATCACGGATAGCGGTTCTGCAGCCCCCATGACGTTTGGCGCGCTTCTTTCGGGCGCACAAGAGGTTCCCCCAACCGGACCTGCATCGCGCGGAGTTGCGTCGTTGTCGTTTAACCCGGCCACACGCGTGCTCTCGTTTAACATCGTCCACAACGTC
>JANNCG010001009.1:0-10531 GCA_031386385.1 Myxococcales bacterium | reverse complement strand
CATCAGCCGCTTTGAGCGCCGCGTCCGCCGCCCGAATCGCCGCACAGATCGATCCCACTTCCACCGCTCCGATAGAATCAAGGACGCCATGTGCCACGCTCGATGTCCGAACCGCCTCCAAAACGACGGGGTGCACATACGCCAAGTTCACATGATCGATTCGCGACCCACCAGCGGTGCTGATGGCCGCTTGTAGCGACTCATCGACCTCTGCCTCGCCGCCCTCGAGCGCAAGCCAATACTTGCCCGGTGTGATGGGTTCGCTGCGAATCACACGCACATCTGCGCGCTTCGCTGCAGCGTCAAGCGCAAGGTAGCCGCGCGCAATCGACTGCATCTCAATCGCAGCGAGCGCGGGTCCGCTCAACTAAGCACCCACACCGAACGGTGACTGGTATAGTGAATAAGTCATCGTACGTTAGACAATCCTGAAGGCATCTTTGAGGGTGCAGCGGCGCTCGCGGGTAAACGTGCGACACGTGGTCAGCCCTTCGCCCGTCGGTGACGCGATCGTCCAGCTAGTGTAGCCCTCGCCGCCGCAGCCGATGCCCGCGAAGTTAGGTCCGTTTTTCACAAAGATACTCGTGTTCATCGCGCGGGCACCTTTGGACAGGTTGTCGACGTTGGTACTCCACATTGTCGCGGTGTGACCGTATCCATGCTCAACACGCTTTGCGATCGCGATCGCGTCATCCACGTCCTTAGCGCGAACAACTCCCATGATGGGCATCAGCATTTCGTGCTGCACAAAGGGGTGATTTTCATCAAGCTCAGCGAACAACAATCGAAGATCATCGCCAGCAGTCTTACCGATCGATCGAAGCAAAACTGCAGCATTTTTGCCGACAAAATCGCGATTCAAATGATTATCGCTCGTGAGCAGCGTCTTCTCCAGCGCGCGCACATCACCACTTGTCAACTCATACGCGTTCGACTTGCGCAGCTCACCACGAAGTTTGTCCAAGATGCTCCCGACCGCGACGATCTCTTTTTCACACGTGCAGATCACGTTGTTGTCAAAGCTTCCGCCGGCCACAATGCCGCGAGCTGCCTCGACGAGGTCTGCGGTCTCATCGACAATGGCAGGGGGATTTCCTGGGCCTGCGGAGATCGCACGCTTGCCGGACTTCATCGCTTCTTCAACGACGGCACCGCCACCGGTCACAACGACTAACCGAGTGAGCTTGTGCCTCATTGCGGCCTGGGCGCTCGCGATGGACGGCTGCGCAATACACGCGATCAAATTGTCAGGCGCCCCGGCACTCACCGCGGCGTCGCAGAGAATCGAGACGAGCCAAGCGCTGGTCTCTTTTGCAAGCGGGTGGACGTTAAACACCACCGCGTTGCCGCCGGCTACCATACCAATGGAGTTGTTGATGATCGTCTCGGACACGTTGGTGCATGGCGTAATCGAGCAGATCACCCCAAACGGGGCGCGCTCTAAAATCGCCAAGCCGTTATCGCCCGAAAAGGCAATCGGCTCTAAAAACTCAGGTCCTGGCGTCTTGGTAATCGCAACGCGGTTTTTAATCCGCTTGTCATCCACACGCCCAAGCTTGGTCTCTGCCACTGCGCGGTGTGACATCTCATCGATCAACCCAAGGGCGGCGTTGCGAATCGCTCGCACCACATTGCGGCGCGTCTCAAGCGGCATCGCTTCATATTGCTCAAAAGCTTTGCGTGCTGCAACAAAGGCCCCATCCACGTCGTCGAAGACACCGCGACGCCTCACGTGCACCGCCGGCGCAACGCCTGCGATGTTCGCTTTGCTTGCGCCAGCGCCCTCTTTTTTCAGACGGTCGACAACGAGAGAAACGATCTGCTCAATGTTTGGATCATTCGGACGCATGGCTCACCTTACGACGCTAGGTTAGGTCTTACGGCACTCGTTTGGTCGTACGACGCTTTGTGTTGGCTCTTAGTCTTTGCGAAAGGTGGTCTCATTGTCGACTTCGAGAAGATCGACAATGGCCATCACGACGGTGTCTACTGGACGATCACGGGTGGCTTCGGTTTGCCTTGCGCTTGATCCCGCAGCGATCAAAACGAGCTCACCCACGCCCGCACCCACAGCGTCCGCCGCGACCAAGGGTGCGCCGGTAGGTACGCCTTTGGCATCGCACGGCCGAACGACCAAGAGCTTTAACCCATCAAGGGTTGACTCTTTTCGTGTGGCGACGACTGTCCCTGTCACGCGCGCAATTTGCACGGCGGCTATGATCCTGCGACGGTCTTTGTCGCGCCCGGTCCACGACCGAGTGGAAGCACTTCATCAAGATTGGCGTGTGGTCTTGGAATAATCAACACGCTCACAATCTCACCGATGCGCTCTGCTTCGCGCTGGCCGGCTTCAGTCGCTGCTTTGACGGCAGCGACATCACCACGAACGATCACCGACGTGTAACCGCCGCCAACCTTTTCATAGCCAACAAGCTGCACTCGTGCGGCTTTGACCATCGCGTCTGCAGCCTGAACACATGCCGCAAACCCTTTTGTTTCGATGATGCCCAATGCGTCGCTCATGAGAAATCCTTCTTTTTCGTTAGAATAGAACCGATGAAATCGAATCGAACCGTACTGTCTGAAAACTTATTTGAACCGCTGAGCCACTCGTGAGGCGCTTTGGTCTTGAGTCGAATCGTTAGCGATCCAACCGTGTTTCTTGCTTGCGTCCGCGCATCGAAGCGAGCGCTCCGCGGGCGGCCTCGGCGGCAGCATCGACCTCGGCCTCGGGGCCTGAGAGATACAGACGACCGAAGGCACCGTAGGGCTGAATGTTCACCAAAAACACATTCGCAGCTTTCTCAGCCTCGTTGGCCGCGAGGACGATGTATCCCGCAGGGTCAGTCTCGAGAATCCATAGGCTTTGGCCTGGAAGAATCATCATACCGGCGGAGTTTTTGTTGATGATCTGTGCTTGGTATGGCTCGATCCCGCGGATGATGGTGTCCGTTGGCATATTGGGAGCCTGGCGATCTTCTTCTTTGAGCTCAAGCGCGTCGAGGACTGCGCTGCCCGCAAGCTGCACTTGCCCTTTGTCCTCGTGGTGCACTTCGAGCAGGCCGTAGGCACGCTCAACAACCTGCACAGCGGGCGCTACTTTCGAGGCTTTGAGCGCAACGTCGGTGACTCGGTTGATCGACATTCCAGGGGCGATTTCGATCCAGAGCGAAGCCATGCCCGGGAGGGGCAAAAAGCCTTTCGCGGTTTTTCCGACGAAGGAGGCCAGCTGCGGCTGCAACGAATCAAGAAAAACGTATGTGCGAAGGGATACCTTTGCCATTGGCGGTTATCAAGCGGGTATCACGTCCGTACGCTTTGCTGCAACAGGCAAGTGCTGGTGCGTTGGAGCTCTTCGCAACGATTGCTTACAAGAAAAACACGATTCGCGAGAACGAACGACGATAGATCACCGCGACTGGGGTCCGCTCTTGTCCACGATCACGCAACGCTGGGGCATGATCCCGCAGGTAGGTATCGTAGTCTAAGTGCGTGCGAAAAACGTAGTGCATGGACAGCTTTGCATCGCTCTCACGCTCAATCCAAGCTCTTCGAACAAGCCCCGTCGCCAACACTTCGCTCATGTGTTCAGCCATCATCCACTTCAGGTATAGCTGTGAATCTTCAACAGATTCACACTCAGCGTCCACGCGAAACAACCACGGACCTCCCACGCTCTGCGCCCACTGAGAAGCCAGCTCGTGAAGGGACGCAAACGAGTACACGGCATCGGTGACGAGATCACATCGGCGAGTATCGTTCAGCCGGAGGGTCGCATGCTGGATCGACGGAGAGTGCTCTTCACCGCTCGTTTTGCAGTGGATTTTTACTAAGTCCCCGAGCGCGAGAAAAACCCCTGGCGCCACCGCGAACAGCGAAGGATCCACCGAAAGCTGCTCGATCAACGCGAGTTCGGCAGCCAATGTGAGCTCTTAGAACGTGCCGTTGAGCAACGTGATACGCCACTCAGTATTGGCTGCGACGTTTGACTGCTGTGGGGTGTGAAGGTTGACGCTGTTAAACGTCGACACTGACGGAAGCCCAAGAGAGATCCCGGTATTTCCGACGGGAAACATCCCGATGCCAGGCCGTGCTGTGTGCATGGATCGCGCGATTCGCGCGTTGCGCAACCGTCGCTGCAGTGAGCTTGTGCCCCCAGTGGCGGGAGGCGTTGCCGTCGGGGTTGCGCCAGTGCCTGTTCCTCCAGTGGTGCCTGCGGGTGCGCCGTCTGCGGGCGGCGAGGATGATCCGCTGCCAGTGCTGGGTCCACCGGACTCTTCGAGCGGCTGACTACTGCCCGCTGCGTCGTCCGTCTCTGTCGTCGTGCTCGCGGGTGGCCGATACATTGTGGCACCGGTAAACACAATCGCTGTGGGAATAATCAGTCCGAGTCCAACGATCAAGAAACCCGAGGACACCATGGTGAGCCCCTGAGGCGGGATGGTCGCAGGCATGGTCGCGTCGCCGTCGAGCGCTTGGTCCATAAAGTATCCACCCACGGTCCCGCCCACGGCTCCTGCGAGCCCAGTCCCGAGCATAATCCATGGGTTATGCAGACCGGCAGCGCCCTCAATCAGGACCACCAATTCAAGCCCCATCAAACCACCGCCAATGGTCCCTTGCGGAAACGCCGTGACGCGATTCAGCGTCGTCATCATCTGCGCAGACGCCTCATTCGGTGAAGCGGTCAACACGCCCAAAGCGGTGGCAGTGGCTGCTGCGGCAAATACCCATCGATTACGCATTCAATATTCTCCAAAAACGGTACACGTAGTGGCTTTATCTCTGACTTGGTTGCGCAGAGCAAGGGCAACGTTCGGACAAAGTAGCATCACCGGACGGACGACGCGGTATTTTTCAGGATTGACCGGGGGGTTTGCACGTGCGGTTTGCACAGCCGCAACTCTATCCCCCGCCCCTGTCGCCGCTCGGCCGTACGATTGAGCGCGGTCACAAACGGACACGCTTCGTGCTCGAAGGGGCACGAGAACTCCGGCGGAATAAGCCCCTCGCCCACCACTTCGCGCGCTCGCTTGTGCGCTCGACAAATGTGTAGCGGCTGTCCATCAAGCAGAAAAAATAAGATATCTTCGTGGGAGTTAATGTACTCGTTGAGCTGCATCTTCCACTCAGCGGTCTCGCGCTCTTCAAGACGATCAGCGGTAAAAAATCCACGAACCTCAACGGGAACCTCGTGCCACTCCGTTTTTCCATCGTGCTGCGTCGCATACCAACCCACGCTCTCTGCTCGCTGATCCCAGCGCTGAGAGAACTCTGCACGCTCTTCGCTGGTCAATTTGCTCCACCAAACGCTGAGTTCAGCCCGTTGTGTTTCGCTTAGCCCAACAATCGCTTCGGGAGGCAATTCATCCATAGTTGGCTCGCCAACAGCGTTAGCACATTTGGGCGAACCCGAAGATCCCTTTGGTAGGTCGCCAAGAAAACTGTAGTATGTTCGCGTCTGTTGAAACCACATTCTGTTCAACCCTCCGTTGAGGAGCGATTTGCCTTTGGTGCCGAAGTCGGTCGTGGAGCGTACGCACAGGTGTTGCGGGGGACCGATCTGAACACGGGAAATCCCGTCGCGATCAAGAGAATGATCCAACGCGGTGAAGACCCTGCTGAGCGCGAGCGGTTTATTCTTGAAGCGAGACTGATCGCACAGCTCGACAACCCACACGTTGTGAAGTACATCGCCGAAGGGGTCGACAACGAGGGCTGCGCCTGCCTGGTGCTAGAGTGGCTAGAGGGAACGACGCTCGCAGCGCGACAACGGAGCGCTCCATTGGGTGTGGCCGACGCCTGCATCGTCGTCGCGCAGGTGGCCACGGGGCTTGAATCCCTGCATCGAGTGGGCATCGTTCACCGTGATATTAAGCCAGCGAATCTGTTTTTGCGTACAGAGCCCGACGGACAGCTGCACTGTACTATCTTGGACCTAGGCACCGCGCGTGCGCAAGGTGACGCTGCCCTCACGCTCGTTGGCTCTCTTGTCGGAACTCCCGCGTACATGTCCCCCGAACAAGCGAAGGCCGACAGCCATCTGTCGCCGCAGTCCGATCTGTTTTCTCTCGGCCTTGTGTTGTTTGAGCTGCTCGCAGGTCGCAGAGCATTCGAAGGCCCACCACACGCCGTCCTCGCGCAGTTATTGCTTAGCGAGTTTCAAGACATTGGTGAGCTCATTGAAGATTTGCCAGCGATCGTGGTTGATATCGTTGGCACGGCGATGGCACGAGATCCATCGAACCGATTTGTCTCTGCACGCGTGATGGCTGAATCGTTGCGCCACGCGTGTGCACTTGGACTGCCGAAACAGTCGTTGGCACCGCAGACTCAACGCATTGAGCCGGGCGCAGCGCTTGCTTTGACGGATAACCCAATCAGCAGACCGCCGAGCAGCCAATCACGAACGCCTCGATCGTTGGGAAGCGCAGAACTTCGGGTGGTGTGCGCCCTATTTGGATCGTTTGAGCACGCACGTGAACCTGCGGCGCTGCAAGAGTTGTTTTGTCGTGAGGCCTCGTTGCGCAACGCTGAGACGTTTAAAATGGCAGGCGGGCGGTGCGCTGCGGTGTTTGGTGTGGGTGTTTCAACGCACGAGGCCGTGGTGAATGCCGCGCACACAGGCGTGCTATTGCGCCGTGAATTGCCTGAGGGTTCGTTTGTACTCGTCACCGGTCGAGTCATCGCCAACAGCCACGCGCTGTCGATGGAGGCTATCGAGCGGGCCATGGCGTTGATTGACGATCCTGCTGACGCGCTGCTCGTCGATGATCTGAGTGCCAGTCTTTTAAGCGCTCACTTTGTCGTCGAAGAGCAGGGCGAACGACGCCTCATTCGCGGCGAGCAGCTCATTCGTCCCGAAGATCCGCCGCTTCTTTTAGGTCACCGAACGCCAACGGTGGGGCGGGAGCAAGAGCTTGCGATACTGCTCTCAACCCTCGACGCGACGCTGGATGACTCTGTCGCCAAAGCCGTCATAGTGACCGCCGCAATGGGGCTTGGAAAATCACGTCTGCGTTGGGAGTGGACCGAGCGACTCAGGACAAAGTTTGCTCAACAAGACAACGCGCCGCTAGTTCTCGTCGTCCTGCCCGATCCGGTCGGTGCAAGCGTCGCGCTCGGGCTGTTGGCAAAGATCGTGGGCCGCGCGTTTGGGATCAGTGTCTCAGACGCAATCCCGCTGCGTCGTGAGAAGCTCTGTGCCCGAATTACGAGCCGTGATTTTGGCCCTGAAGCACGACGAATTGCAGCCTTTTTGGGCGAATTGGTGAACGCCCCATTTGACAACGAGTGGCTTGAGCAACTTCGACCCGCGCGGGTCGATCGGATGCTGATGGCCGATCAGATTCTACGCGCGTGGAGCGATTGGATCACCATGCAGACTGCCCAGCGCGGACTGGTGATTGTGATCGATGACATTCACTGGGCTGATAGTCCCTCAATCGCGGCACTCGAAGCATCACTGGCTCTGTGTGCAGAGCAACCTTTGATGGTGGTAGTGCTGGGGCGGCCAGAGGTGCACGAGCAGTTTCCTAAGCTATTTCAAAGGCATTCTGCGCTTGAGGTTCGTCTCGGAGGTCTGCGACCGAAGGACGCCACACGGGTTGTGAGCTCCGTGCTGACGCAAGCAAACCCAGCCACAGTGAGCGCCCTGGTCACCCGCGCGGACAGCAATCCTTTGGTTCTTGAAGAGCTCATTCGCGCAGCAGAACAAAGCACCACCGACGAGATCTCACCGACCATTTTCGCTCTCACCGAAGCCCGATTGCAGACGTTGCCCATGGAGGCTCGTCGAATTCTTCGGCTCGCGAGCGTCATGGGGACTGAATTTTGGCTTGGCGCTTTGCGCGAATTGTTGCCACCAGAAGAGCACCAAGTGCTCGAGCCATCTCTCAAAATCCTCGGAACTGCCGAGATGATTGTGCGCCGAAAGGACTCACGCTATGCGGGCGAAATTCAGTACGCCTTTCATCACGGGCTGATCCGCGAGACAGCCTACTCGATGATGACCCCGGAGGATCGCGTGAGTGCCCACGAGCTCACCGCTCACTGGCTTGTGCGCGTAGGAGAGCCGAACGCGTTTCGTATCGCTGAGCACTTTGAGCGAGGTGGGTGCGCCAGTTTGGCTGCGACCTACTTTGCACGCACTGCCTCCGCCGCGATGACGCGAAGCGATCTCCCGTCGGTCCTTCGATTCACGGACAAGGCTCTTGAGCTTGGTATCACCGACGCGATGGCAGGAGATCTGTGGTTGTTGCGCGCAGAAGCACACCGATGGCGCGGAGAGAATTTGCAGGCCTTCAACGCGGCCACGAAAGCCATCGGTCTGCTCGAACAGGCATCGGATTCTTGGTTTCAAGCGTTGATGGAGCAGATGCAATCCGCCGGTAGAATGTCAGAGAAAGCGAACCTTTCAGCGGCCGCCAAGCACTTGCTCAGCAGAGAGTCTTCGCACGTTGGTGGAGCGGAAGCGATGGCGTGCGCGAGGGGGATCGTTCAGTTAAGCCATCAAGGTTATGCAACCTTGGCAGAGACACTCATGCAGCGCTTGCAGCATGCAATTGAGACCGAAGCCCCTGTGTGGGATCGCCGGGTTAGAGGCGCGATTAAAGTTGCACAAGGGCGGCTGTCGCTCGCTCAGGGAGAGGTCGGCTTGTTTGTTCAATCTATGACCGAGGCAGCGACGCTCTTTGACCAAGCAGGTGATCTTCGCGCTGCGTCGATGCAACGGGTGAATGTCGGCTACGCGCACTCGAAGAGTGGGGCCTATACAACCAGCGAGCAGGTGCTGCGCGAGGCACTTGAGAGCGCTTTTCGCCTGGGATTGCGTGATGTGGAAGTGATGGCGCGCTCAAATCTTGCGCTCGTGCTGGGTTATCTCGGGCGCGCGGATGAGGCCGAGGTCGAGGGAGAGCTTGCCGTTGAAGGGTATCGCGCTCAGGGCGCTACCTTTTTGCTCAGCCCAACTTTGCTCTACATTGCAAACGCAAAACTGCTCCAGAACGACTACTCCTCGGCGCTCGCATATGCAGAGAACGCGCTCGCCGAAGCGCTGGGTGCCACCTCGCGGGCCTCCACGCTTGGGATGCTCTCTCGAATCCGCGTGGCAACGGGTCAACCAGAGGCCGGACTTGAAGCCGCGCGACAAGCGATGGGGATTCTTGAGCTACTGGGAACCATCGCTGATTTTGATCTGCTGATTTGGCTCGGTTTTATCGAGTCACTGCTCGCCTGTCAGCTCTTTGACGAGGCCGAGGACGCACTTCGCGGCGCGCGAGAGTTGGTTCAAAAGCGGGTGAGCAACCTTGGGATTGAGCTCGATCCGCACGATGATTCTTGTGCGTTATATGAGCTCAAGGCGCTGCTCAATTTGGCAGAGCAACATTTGCGCGACACGGACCCGGGGTGAACGCCGCTGAGGCGCGAATGCAGCAGCAGGAGTCTCTCAGGATTGTCTAGTGGCGTGCGAAGTCGCAGATGGATCCCACACTCCTGTCGCCGGTCGGACGTACGTGATCAGAGCGATCCGCCTCTGTAAAGTGCGAGTCCGTTGCTCCGTAAGTTAGGTTTTCAGTCTCGGGGTCCCTACGATTCACGCGTTAGGCCGTCGACGGCGATGATGCCTTTGGGCCAGTACCCTGCGTCTCGACGCTAGTTATTGAATGCGCCTTGGCACACCCAACGGCGGATGAGATTGATCTCGTTCGCTAACAAAGGGGGACCACCAAGCGGCATGCGATTGCCTGCACACATCGCAACGCCTTCGATCTTGTTCACTAAGTGACTGCTGGCTGGACCTCGAGGCCGCACGATCATGCGTCCGTCGCCACACTCTCTCGAGCGCACGTTGACCGCCGCGAGATAGCTCGCACCCATCTCGAGGTTCAATCCGCTCGACGGAAACGGCGCACTATGACACCCGGTCGTGCAACTCGCTGTCAAAATAGGCTGCACCTCGCGCGCAAAACTGACGGGCTGCCCACACGAAGCGCACACACCGACGTTACACCCTTGTCCGGCAGCACAGACCATTCCGCAACGGCCACAGTTGTCGGCGTCGCTAGATAACTCGGCGCAAGTTCCGCCGCAATTCACTGTACCAATGGGACAGACGCAATTGCCTCCAGAGCACTGCCGCCCTCCAGTACAGACCGTCCCGCACGCGCCGCAATTCGACGCATCAGAATCCGTGTTCACACAAACCCCGTTGCAAATGGTCGCGCCTACTGCACACACGCAACTCCCCGCGTTGCACCCGGCGCCCGCAGGACAAGAATTTCCGCAAGCGCCACAGTGAGACGAATCGCTATTGATGTTGACGCAGACACCTCCACATGCGCGAAGACCGGCAGGGCACGCGCATACGCCCGCAGTGCAGCTCATTCCCGCGGCGCAGCGCACGCCACAGCCGCCACAATGAAGCGAATCTGTCAGCAAATTGACACACATTCCATTGCAAAAAGTCGTGTTTGCAGGACAGCTACAAACGCCTGCAGCACAGCTCTGGGCCGCTGGGCACACTTGCCCA
>JANNCG010000993.1:0-1532 GCA_031386385.1 Myxococcales bacterium | reverse complement strand
TTGGTGACAATCAAGCCTAGCAATGGGGCGATTGTAGATCGTCGCCGCGTGTGCCCGTCGCCTCGTGGGGTAGCTTACGATTCACGTGGAGACGCCATGAGAGTTGTGTGTTCGGGGGGCGAGTTGGTGACCGTTCCGCTGCACGGCGGCGAAGTCACTACGACACAGATTGCGGACGATTTGCGAGACATTGTGATTCGCGAGCGCGACATCGCGATAAGCACATTTCGCTCTGCGAGGATTTTATTTTTTGATCGCGAGCTGCACCCCATAGGTACCTTTGAGACGGCGAACAACCCGAGGGTTCCAGAGAGAATGAACACGTTTTGGCGGATGATTGCGCAAGCGGACGGCGCGCTCGTGGTGACAGCGCAGAGCTCGGCCTCGACGATTTTGCAGCCCGTTGTTGGAGGATACAGCGTGGACCCTTTGCTTTCGGATTGTATCGGAACGGTCAACACGGTCGTTATGCGACTGACGGGTCCCATGGCACAGCCAGAATTTCTGTTTAGCTCCATGCTCATGCCCCTCGCGACAGATCTGGTCGAAATTGGACCAAGGCTCTGGGTCGTCTCAGCGGCGAATCGTGGCGACCGTGTTCGGGGCGGTGCGGACGGATTTGCGCAAGTTGCACTGGCTCAACTCAACGGATGTGCTGTCACGCGCGCACCCATTTCAGCTGGGTACACTGTGACGGGTGGATCGCGGGTTGGCTCACGGGCTGTCTTTTTTAGCCGCCAGCCTGCAGGCTTGCTTCGGTCCGATGGGCAAGCGCTTTGGTTTGCCAACGCGCTATCGGTCGAAAACACCGGGCATCGAGTCTTTCACGGAAACTTTAACAACCAAACCGGACTCGCGTGTGCAAGCTGTCACCCCGAGGGCGGAGACGACGGTCTCACCTGGAATTTTTCTCTCGGAAACTTTCGCACTCCCTCGCTTCGCGGCACGATTGGCGGGACCGCTCCATACCACTGGACAGGCGAGTTCGTGGGGCTCTCGGCGCTTGTGCGAGACGTGTTTTCAGGCCGAATGCGTGGGCCGATGCTCGATGCAAACCGCACCGCACAGCTAGAGTCCTGGCTCAAAGAGTTGCCCCCTCCGCCAGAGCCGCAAGCAACACCCGCGCAGCGTGAGTCTATTGCTCGCGGGGACGCGTTGTTTCGCTCTGCACAAACGGACTGCGCAAGCTGTCACTCGGGGCCGAGGTACACTAATAACCAAACCACGGACGTAGGCACGGGTGGGCGCTTTCAGGTTCCGTCATTGATTGGGTTGCGATATCGCGCGCCGTATATGCACAACGGGTGTGCGTCGAGCATCGATGTGCGATTGTCGTCCATGGCTTGTGGCGGTAGTGCGCACGGAATGGTGGGATTAGTTGCGCAAGAAAGGGCTGATTTAGCTGCATTTTTGCTGTCCATTTAGCGATTATCTGACGGGGTCAGTGCGGTGATTTCGATGTACCTGGTGGGTGGCAGTCGCGTGACGTGAGCTCGGGCGAATTGTTAGGCGAACGACCGATGAGCCGCGAG
>JANNCG010000959.1:0-3402 GCA_031386385.1 Myxococcales bacterium | reverse complement strand
TACCTCCGCAAGTCCTTCTTCAAATATCACCGCGCCCTCTACGAAAATCGCCCGATTTATTTTCCGCTCTCATCCTCAAAAAAAACCTTCGTCGCCTGGGTCTCCATCCACCGATGGAACGACGTCACCCTCCACACCCTCCTCGCCGACCACTTGATGCCCGAGAAGCGCCGCCGCGCGGGAGAGCTCGACGACCTTCGCAAATCCCGCGCTGATGCAAGCCATTCTGGCAGCAAATCCGCACTCGAAAAGCGCATCACCGAGCTCACCAAGCTCTTCGAAGAGCTCACGGATTTTATCGACAAGGTCACCGAAGTCGCCGACCAGGGACCGCCACCCTCGGACTCCGCCACCACCAAACGCGAAGTGAGCACACGCTTCGAAATGGACCTGGACGACGGCGTGATGGTCAACAGCGCCGCCCTCTGGCCCCTGCTCGAACCCCAATGGAAAGACCCAAAAAAATGGTGGCGCGAGCTCGCCTGCGCGAAGGGCAAAAAAGACTACGACTGGTCCCACTTGGCCATGCGGTACTTTCCCACAAGGGTGGAGGCCAAGTGTGTGACCGACCCGTCCCTCGCGGTGGCGCACAAGTGCTTCTGGCGCTTGCACCCCGCGAAGGCATACCAATGGGAGCTTCGCTTGCAGAACGAGATCGGTCCTGAGTTTTTGCTCACAGAGCCAGACTCGGTTGACCTTCGCGCAAAGTGGTTGAAGAGCCACGCGAGTGAGGCCAAAGAGCTTCTCGCAGCAGAGCTCAAACGTCGCGAGCGCAAGCTGGCCAAGAGTGAAGACAGTGAGAGCGAGGGCGGCGAGAGCAGCGGCGACGGCCCGCTGCTGGACGGGACAACGGACGGCGATGCTGAAAGCGCTGAGGGCGATGAGTGAGCTAAGTGAGCGAACTGTCCAACTACCTGGACGGTTCCGTCCAACTGGTTGGACGATTTTGATTCATCAGTGAATTTGCAGTTACTCAGCGTCAGGCTGCGCTGTTCGCTCTGCAAAGACTTCGACGGATGTGCTCGCGGTCGTGACGGCATTGTGCAGCCAGCACTTAAGGGTGTTCTCGTCGCCACAAGCCTCGATTCGCGCATTCTCATCAATCGTGAGCGCGAGCTTTCGCGTGGCCATCGCCAAGCGCAATGTCTTGCGCAAGCAGATAAACCATCGCTCTTTGTCGAGCATGTCCTGAGCTAGATTTGCAAGCTGCTCGGCGTCTGTCTGCGCCGAACGGTCGGCGAAGACTTCGGCGGAGCTTGTAGCGACCGCAGCGTTTTGCAGCCAGCCCTGGAGTGCGAGAGGGTCGTCGCAGCCGTTGATCCGCGCGAGTTCATCCGTTGTAAGCGCGAGCTTTCGCGTGGCGCTCACCAAGCACAACGCGTTTCGCTCGCCAACTAACCGACCCTCTAGCTTGAGCTCGTCATGAAATTTATCAAAATGTTCAAACAGCCTCCCTCCCATCTCTTCGTGCAGTTCTTGTGCGTGACGGGCATCACGGCAGACATCGACCAGCTGCCTGAGAGCATTTTGAAGCGTTGTGCCGTCGCCGATGTGCCGAAGGCGCAACGACCCCTGAACTTTAGAGAGGCGAGAGATCTTGTACGACTCCACGCGGCGCCCCTTAGAGAGCGTATGCAGCTCGGGTAGTTCGCGTGGGCTCGTGGGAGCCTGCATTTTGCGATCGGCCACGTCTTCAGATTGTCCTGGAAGAAGCCACATCACGGGTATGGCAAGCGCGCGCACAGTGCTCGCATGTTGCGCCGCAACAGATTGAGCGACGGCCTCAGCGCTCGGCGGTGACTCAAACGCTTCAAGAATCGCACGCTCTGCCACCGCCAGTCCGCTCGGTCTGAACACAATTCGCGTGGCGTCCAATGCGCGCAACACCCAATCAACTCGAACGTGCAAATCGAGCACTCGCTCTTCAGAGTGGCCTGTCGATCGGGTGAGATCCGTGAGGTTGGTCAGTGTGATATGCTCTTTGCGAAGGCAGCCACTCGGACGACTGCACTCAGTGACGACCAAGCTCACGTGTGTCCAATATTGCTTTTTCATGGATCGTTGTTTTTTAGTGCGACGCACACATGACACGAGTGAATTTGCAGACTATTTGGCGTCAGAATGGACAGCTTGGCTCGCAAAAATTTCGGCTTCGATCGTCGCGGTCGCAGCCCTTTGAAGCCAGTACTGCAGCGTGTTTGAGTCGTCACACACTTTGATCCTGAAGAACTGCCGCGGACTGAGCACGATCCTTCGCGAGATGATCACCCGCAGAAGCGCACTGCGCTCACCTTCAATTCGTCCCTCTAGTCTGATTTTATTGCGAATTTGTTCTGCCCGTTCTTCGAGATCCATCATTGCTGCCTCGTCGCACTGGTGTGCGAGTTTAAATTGCGTAGGAATGCTCAAAGCCGTCGTGCGTTGCCGGCCCGTTAATCGACACGTTGCACTTGATGCCAGCAAGCGCGGCAAGTGCTGAAATGGCACCGACACATTTGCAGCCTACTCAGCGTCTGGTTGCGCCGAGGTGCCCGCGAAGACTTCGGCTGTGGTGGCAGCAACGGCGGCGTTTTGCAACCAGCGCTCAAGGATGTCCTCGTCGCCACAAGCCTCGATTCGCGCACTCTCAGCGGCCGTAAGCGCGAGCTTTCGCGTGGCCAGCACCGTGAACAGCGCGGTGCGCGCTTTCTCGAGCTTGCCCTCGAGTTTGCCTTCGACCATGCCTGCGATGTGGCCTTCTCGCCGGAGTTCATCGCGAATTTGTTCTGCCCGTTCTAACACGTCCATGAGTGCCTCTATTTCTCGCCGTTCGTTGCGTGTAAATTGTGTCGGATTTTGCGTGAAGGTCAAGCGCAACCGCTCCATGGGTCGCAACAGCAACATGGCCTCCCAAGTGCCTGCGTACGTCGTGATGAGCTGTCTTGCCGCAGCTTCGCGTGTTTTGCCGCGGCCCATCAGGCGAAGCAGCAACGTCTGCCGATCGTCGGCCAGCTCTGAGATGACGACCAACCGTGTGCGCCACGCGGTCGCGAGCGTGTACACACCAGCTTGTTCGTCTTGCATAGGCCGAAACTCCAGCTCGCTTTTTGCCTTGCCTGGATTTCCGGCCGACAAAATCCACAGCATCGGTACGGCTAATTTTCGCACTCGGCGCGTCTCCTTCTTCGCGAGTGCGCGCTCAGTCCGCACTCTCTTCGCATGCAGCGCTCGCTGCTTCATCACGCACAGCGCGATGGCCTCGCTACTTGGTAGCGAGTGAAATGCCTCAATAATCACACGCTCAGCGGTGATTTTGCCGAAGAGACCCTGGCGCTGATCTGCGCCGCTCACGTCGCCATCTCGGTCGATGTACACGTCTACCATTTGCAGTTCAGCGTCGACGGAGAACTCAACGCGCACGCA